>JAOAQY010000215.1 GCA_025210965.1 Tissierellales bacterium | reverse complement strand
GCGCTATACCCCGAAATGAAATTTTATATGGTCGGGGTAGCAGGATTTGAACCCGCGACCCTCTGGTCCCAAACCAGATGCGCTACCAAACTGCGCTATACCCCGAAATGAAATTTTATATGGTCGGGGTAGCAGGATTTGAACCCGCGACCCTCTGGTCCCAAACCAGATGCGCTACCAAACTGCGCTATACCCCGATATATGAATTCTTTAAATAAGCTTTACCGACGAGACTTAGTATAGACGATTTTGAAAAAATAGGCAATAGCTATAATTTTAATCTATACCCCTATTTTCTCGTATATACACGAAAATTCTTTGTTTTACTCTTAAATACTAAAGATTGACATATTTTTTTCATTCGAATGTAGTATTTGATTTAAATAAAAAACTTAATCAGTTTTTAATAAAAGAATGCTATCATTTTTTTAGCAAAGATACAAAGACAATTAGTAAATAATTTATTGAAAGGATGAATGCAAATGACACGTATAGCTAGGCTTTGGGTCATAATTGCAGGGGCGACACCAATAGTTGAGGTTAAAGGTGCTATACCTATGGGAATAGCATTAGGTTATACAGCTTTTGAAAGTTTTTTATTGAGTTTAATTGGAAATATAGCAATGATACCTATACTACTTTTATTTTTAAGGCCGGTATTTAAAATTTTAAAGAGAAATGATCGGATAAGAAATATTTTAGAAAAACTAGAACAAAGAACACTTAAGAAGAATGAAAAATATTTAAAATACAGTTTATTTGGTTTGTTTTTAGTAGTAGCAATACCACTTCCAGGCACTGGAGTTTATACAGGATGTCTAGCGGCGAGTCTTTTGGATATAAGATATAAATACTCTTTTCCAGTAGTGATACTAGGAGCTATTGTATCTGCCATATGCATATATACACTTTCTGGTTTTGGCGTTGGATTTCATTAAAAATGCTTGACAAGAAGAATTGTTGATAAGAAAAATGATTGACAAGAAAATAAAGGCATGATAGAATTAAGTGCTTAATAAATAATAGTGAATATGCCTTATCAAGAGTGATGGAGGGAATGGGCCCGATGATATCCGGCAACCTGAAAAGTTTGATCTTTTTGTGGTGCTAAATCCCACAGGTGTGAGTCCTGGAAGATGAGGTTGATTGTCTACAATCCTCGTCTTTTGACGAGGTTTTTTTATGCTTTGAGAACGGGAAGCTTCAAATTGGACAAAACAGAAAAGGCATGTTGTCTTTATTTTGCAAAAATGAAGGAGGAATGAGAAGTGAGTAAAGTGAGAAAAAAGTTTTTTACATCGGAATCAGTAACAGAGGGACATCCAGATAAAATTTGTGATCAGATATCAGATGCTGTTTTGGATGCGATTTTTGCAAAGGATCCAAACGCTAGAGTTGCTTGCGAAACTAGTGTTACTACAGGATTGGTATTGGTAGCTGGAGAAATATCTACAAATACTTATGTTGATATTCAAAAATTAGTAAGAGAAACAGTTAGAGAAATCGGATATACTAGAGCTAAGTTTGGATTTGACTGTGACACTTGTGCAGTACTTACAGCACTAGATGAGCAATCACCAGATATAGCTATGGGTGTTGACAAAGCGTTAGAGCACAAAGAGGGAACTGCGAAAGACGATTTGGATACTGGTGCTGGAGATCAAGGAATGATGTTCGGATTTGCGTGCAACGAAACTCCAGAACTTATGCCGTTACCTATAAGTTTGGCACACAAGCTTACTAGAAGATTGTCAGAGGTTAGAAAGAATGGTACGCTTAAATATTTGAGACCTGATGGTAAATCACAGGTAACTGTAGAGTATCATGACGGAAAGGTAGCAAGAGTTGATGCAGTTGTAATATCTACTCAGCATGATGCAGAAGTTTCATTAGAGCAGATTAGAGAAGATATAATCAAACATGTCATCCGTCCTGTAATTCCAGAAGGATTGATAGATGAAGATACTAAGATTTTTGTAAATCCTACTGGTAGATTTGTAATTGGCGGACCTCAAGGAGATGCAGGTCTTACTGGAAGAAAGATAATAGTTGATACTTACGGTGGATATGCTAGACACGGCGGTGGAGCATTCTCAGGAAAGGATCCAACAAAAGTTGATAGATCGGCAGCTTATGCAGCTAGATATGTTGCTAAGAATATAGTAGCGGCAGGACTTGCAGATCAATGTGAAGTTGAGCTTGCGTATGCTATAGGTGTTGCAAATCCAGTTTCTATATTGGTTGAAACATTTGGAACAGCTAAGATAGATGAGCAAGACATCGAAGATTTAGTTAGAAAGCATTTTGATCTTCGCCCAGCTGCAATTATTAGAGATCTTGATCTTAGAAGACCTATATACAAGCAAACAGCGGCGTATGGTCATTTTGGACGTACAGACATTGATTTGCCATGGGAAAGAACTGACAAGGCAGAACTTTTGAAAAAAGAGAGCGGAAGATAGATAGCTAAAAAAATTATAAAAGGTCTCAAATTTTATCAGAGCATAGATGAAATTTGAGGCCTTTTGTCGTTCGAAGCTTTTCTTGTGTTATAATTAAAGAATCGAATGTAAGAATATAAAGTGAGGGATTTTAGGTGGAAGTGATTAATGGAAGTTTGGAAGATGTGATATATACAAACGCTGAAAATGGCTATTTAGTAGGGATATTAGAGACAGAAGATGATGTGATAACCATAGTTGGAAATATTCCAAATCCACAATTAGGTGAGCACTTAGAACTTACGGGAGAGTGGATTGACCACCCTAAGTTTGGCAAGCAATTTAAATTAAGTACATATCGCTCTACTATTCCAACTTCACTTCAGGGTATAGAAAATTATCTATCTAGTGGATTGATTCCAGGTATAGGACCTAAAATGGCCAAGCGAATAGTGGCTTATTTTGGAGAAATGACACTTGATATTTTGCAGAAAACACCGAGAAGGATAATAGAAGTTGAAGGAATCGGAGAGAAAAAAGCTGATGGAATAGTAGCTGCTTTTGCAGAGCAGATGGAGATTCGAAATGTGATGCTATTTTTGCAGGAATATGGAATAAGTCCACATTTTGCAGTAAAGATTTACAGAACGTACGAAGACGAGACCATAGCAAAAATAAAGGAGAATCCATACAGATTAGCAGATGATATAAAGGGAATTGGATTTAAAAAAGCAGATGAAATTGCTCAGAAACTTGGGATAGGAAGTGACTCGGAATTTAGAGTTTATGCTGGCGTGAAATTTGTGTTGCTGCGAAAGGCGAATGAGGGGTATTCATATTTACCTGAAGAGGTTCTCGTAAGACATACTAGAGAGCTTTTAGGAGTGGATGAAGAATTTGCAAAGACGTGTATAAAAAATATGGCCATGGCGCAGCAAGTTAAAATTGAAGATTTAAATGGGCATACAGGAGTGTATTTGATGGGGCTTTATCATGCAGAGACTGGTGTGGCATCTAAATTAGTAGAGCTTATGATAGCGGAGATGGAAAAACTTGAGATCGATGTCAATGATAGATTAGATGGTCTTGAAAATAGGCACAATATAAAATATGGAAGTCAGCAGAGAAAAGCTATAGAAGAGGCTGTTAAACAAGGAGTCCTTGTAATAACAGGAGGACCAGGAACGGGAAAGACAACTACCATAAATAGCATAATAGATATATTTGAAGGACTTAGTCAAAAGGTTCTTTTAGCGGCGCCAACAGGACGAGCTGCAAAGCGTATGTCAGAGGCAACAGGTCATGAGGCAAAGACTATACATAGATTGTTAGAATATAGTTTTTCAGAAGAAGAAGCACTTATGAGTTTTAGTAAAAATGAGGAGGAACCACTAGAGGCAGATGTAATTATAATAGATGAAGTGTCAATGGTGGACATAACACTTATGCTGTATTTGCTTCAGGCTATAAAAAAAGGAACTAGAGTACTTTTGGTTGGAGATGTAGATCAATTGCCTTCTGTAGGGCCTGGAAATGTTCTAAGAGACATAATTGGAAGCAAGCTAGTTCCGGTTATAGTTCTTGATGAGATATTTAGACAAGCTCAAGAAAGTATGATAGTAGTAAATGCTCATAAGATAAATAAAGGTGATTGGCCTGAATTAAACGTAAAAGATAAAGATTTCTTTTTCATAAAAGGGAAGAAACCTGATGATATAGCTGAAACTATACTAGGACTTTGTGCTGAGAGATTGCCGAAATTCAATGGATACGATCCTAAGAAAGATATACAAGTACTAGCTCCTATGAAAAAAGGAGAATGTGGTGTAATTGCACTTAATAAAAAACTTCAGGAGCGACTAAACCCTCTTAAAGATGCGGTTAGAGAGCTAGATCTTCAAAAATTTAGCTATAGAATTGGCGATAAAGTCATGCAAATCAAAAATAATTATAAGATGAAATGGCAACAGATAGAGAATGGTGTAAAAACTGAAGAGGGGGAAGGCGTTTTTAATGGCGATATAGGTTATATTCGAGAGATTAACATCGAAGAGAGGACGCTGGTTGTAGAATTTGAAGATCATAAATTTGTGAATTATGAAGGGCTTCAAGCTTCGGATGAATTGATGCTTGCATATGCAGTTACTATTCACAAAAGTCAAGGTAGTGAATTCCCAGTTGTAGTTATGCCTATGACGTGGGGGCCGCCTATGCTGCTTACTAGGAATTTATTATATACTGGTATTACTAGAGCAAGGGAGCTTGTGGTGCTAGTAGGAACAGAAAACTATATGCATCAAATGATACAAAATACTCAAATAGAGCAGAGATATTCAGGTCTTGGAGATAGGCTTAATAAAGTTAGAGAACTGTACTTTGAAAGAGATGATAAGGGTGAATCTAATTAAAAGTGTTGAAAATTTAATTTTTCCAGAACAAAATATTTGCTATATCTGCGGTGAAAGATTTGCACATGTAAATGATTGGCATATTTGCAATACGTGCTATAGTAAACTTTGCAAAAATGACGGAAATACTTGTGAGGTTTGTGGAAAATCACTTGTGGAAGAAACTGCGGTAAGATGTAAAACTTGTGCTCAAAGTGTAAGATTCTTCAAGAAAGCTACAGCACCTTTAATCTACAATGGTGAAGTGAAGCAAATGATAAGGGATTACAAATTTCACGATAAAAGCTATTATTATACATTATTAGGACATATTTTATTAGAACATCTCAGAAAAGATGAGAATAAAGATTTTTTGTGCGAAGTTGATTGTATAGCAAGTGTACCTATGACTTTTAGAAAAAAAGTTATAAGAGGATTTAATCAAACTGAACTTATCGCTAAATTTATTTCTGAAAATACCGATATATCATATGAGACAGAGTTTTTCATAAAGACAAAAGAGACTTCAATTCAAAGTCATCTGAATAGGCTTGAGAGGGAGAAAAACATCAAAAGAGTTTTTGAAGTCTCAAAAATAGGGTATTATGAAAATAAGAAGGTCCTGCTAATTGATGATATATTGACAACTGGGAGCACTGCAGATGCGGCTGCTAAGACCTTACTAGAAGCGGGAGCAACAGAAGTATACGTTGCAACCCTTGCAACGGGGAGGAACGTCTAGCGAGGAGGAAATACTATGAACAAGATAGTTAATTGTAAGCAGTGTGGAAAGATTTTTAATTACGATGGATCAAAGGTGTGTCCTAAGTGTAGGAGAGAAGAGGCTGATAATTTTCAAAAAGTAAAGGATTATTTATATAAAAATCCAGGCTCTAGTACCCAAGAAGTTTCAGAGGAAACAGAGGTACCTGTTGCCAAAATAATAGAGTATTTGAGACAGGGAAAATTGGAAGTAAAAGGTGACGGCAATATGATACTTGAATGTGAGCGCTGTGGTGTGCCTATTGCTAGTGGTCGTTATTGCGAGAAGTGCATAAAAGATATGCATGATACCTTATCTGGAGCAGCTAATAGTATAAAATCAACCATAAAGAAACCAACTCAAAGTAAGCAGAAGAGTGTAGCAGAACTTATGAGAACTCAGCATAGAAAAAAATAAAAAAATATCATAAATATACTAAAGCATTACTCGTATTCTGTCGATAGTATAGTAGAAGCCAATGGAAAGGGAATGAGGTGTTTTTATGAAGATAAATAATAGCGCAAATATACAAAGAATGATGAGCGTTTATAACAAGCAAAACATCAAAGCCAAAAAAACATCGTCTAAGACAGAAGTGGGTAAGAGAGACGAATTAAAATTATCTGATGCAGCTCAGGATTTTCAAACTGTATTAAATGCAGCTAAGGATGTTCCTGAAATCAGACAAGAAAAAGTTGATGCTATCAAGACGCAGGTGGAGTCTGGAGAGTATAAAGTTGATGCAAAGAAAATCGCAGCAAAAATGATGGCGGAAGCTAGAAGAAGATAGGGGCTAATGCGATGAGAGCGATTTTAGATCAACTGAGAGTTATACTTCAAGAAGAGCTTGAGGTGTACAAAAAATTACTAGATATAACGTTGACCAAAAAGGATGTTATAACAGAAAATAGAATACAAGAACTCGATAAGATGACACAAGTGGAACAGAGTTTGATTATGAAGATTGGTAAACTAGAGGAGTCTAGAGAAAAATTAGTTGATCAAATGGGGAAACGAATAGGTCTTAAAGACTTTGGAATGAGAGAACTAATTGATCATTTAGAAGATAAAGATAAGTCATTTTTTGTCGAGATTAGAGAGGACTTGCTGAGAACTCTCAATCGTATTCATGATGGGAATGATTTGAATAAAGTATTGATAGAAGATTCTCTTGAGTTTGTGAATTTGAATTTGGATTTACTTACAAGTGTTGGGCAGAGTGATAATTACAAGCAGACAGCAGAGGATCCGGGACAGGTTAAACCATCTAAGAGTTTATTTGATGTTAAAATTTAGTAGTATAATTTGGAACTATCCAGAAAAGGATAGTTCTTTTTTGTGGAAAATATTTTATTATCAAGATATTCTCAAAATAAACCGATAACTATAGTGAATAGTAAAGAGGAGGTGGCGATATGGGCTCTTCATTTTTTGGTTTGTCTACGGCTGTGTCAGGTTTATTTGCAAATAAAAAAGCCCTTGATACAGTTGGACATAATGTTTCTAATATGAATACTAAGGGATATACTAGGCAGCAAGTAAATCATTCGACTAATAGATATGATGATATTCCGGCAGGAAGCGTAGGTACCGGTGTTAATGTCCAAGAGATAAGACAGATAAGAGATCGCTTTTTAGATATGAGATATAGAGAGCAGAATAGGCAGTCTGCTTATTATGATGCCAGAGCTGAGGTGTTTGAACAAGTAGAGGAGATATTTAACGATCTTGACGATAGTGGAATACAAAAGGTAGTATCCGAGTTTTGGAACAAGTGGGATGAGGTTGCGAAGAATCCAGAAGATTTAACTAATAGAGCGCTTTTGAAACAGAGCAGTCAGGCTATGATTGATACAGTCAACCACATAAGCGATCAATTAGATGATTTGCAGCGAAATTTAAATAAAAATATAGAGCAAATGGTCAACCGAGTAAATGAAATAGCTGAGGAGATAGCTCATATCAATAAGGAAATAATACACAATGAAGGGGTATTTGGTGGAGCTAATGATCTTAGAGATAGAAGAAATGTTCTCATAGATGAATTATCTGGATTACTGCCAATTGATACACTGGAAAGATCTGATGGTTCTATAAATATAACAGTTGGCGGAAAACATCTAGTTCAAAGTATATTTACGACAAAGATGATGACTATTCCTAGAAAAAGCTCTTATGTTGATGTTTACTGGGATGAGTTTGAGAGTATATTTGATAATGAACTTGTAGATTTGGATGTGTCAACTGAAAAAGCGGGAGCGCTTAGAGGGCTTATAGATGCTAGAGGTGATGTAGATTCTAGAATTGTTGGAAAGGGAAACGGTGCAGTAAATTTGGATGTAGATGTTCATTTTGTGAGTAATTCAGGAACGTTAAATGCAAGCCAAAATTCCAAGTTAAGTGAATTTAAGAATTCTATGAAAGCAGAACTGGAAGATTATGAGCTAAATCCCGAAATAAGTGAGGACAATGCTAAGACATTTTCTAATATATACGATTTGATTGACTATGTTGATTCAGGCGGAGACTTTGAAAATAAAGATGGTCATCAAAAAATAATATTGATGACTAATTCTACTATTGATATAAGTGGTTCGGCGACTATGAGGGCGGATTTACTAGCAGAATTAAAGGATAGAGGCGTTTCAATCTCTATAATCGGAGACATAAACGATAAGAACTTAGCTGATATAACAGAGGCTACTGGTGGAACACTTCACGATATAACAAAAATCGATGAACCTAATTATCTTAAGAATTTGGCATTTGAGACGAATTCTACTGCATCAGAAGAAATGGGAGATGTAGGTGAGTTTGCAGAGGTTATTCCGGATATCAAGCAAAAATTGAATGCCTTTATAAATGGATTGGTTAGAAATATAAATAGAATTCATGAAAAAGGATACGACTTAGAGGGAAATAAAGGAGAACCTCTTTTTGTAAGAGAAAATCCAGCACTTCCACTTCAGGCTGGCAATATAAAATTAAATCCTATATTTGATGAAGAAAAGGGTCTTAATTATTTTGCAGCAGCAGATAAAACGGAAGAACGAGGAAATGGTAAGATTGCTGAAGAGATCAATAAATTGAGAGAAAAGAGATTATTTGGAAGTAAAACTCCTGATAAATACTATAGAAGTATCACATCTGAATTAGCAGTAAGTGCAAATCATTCAAAAGGAATGAAAGATAATTTTGACACGCTCAAGAATGAAGTTGAAAATAAAAGGCAGCAAATATCTGGTGTTTCTATGGATGAGGAGATGACGCTTATGATGAAATATCAATATGCATTTTCTGCAAATAGTAGAATGATAAACGTCATAGACCAGATGATAGATAAACTTATAAATGGAACTGGAAGAGTGGGAATATAGATAAGTCATAGATGAAAATCAGTAAGACTAGAAGTAAAGCAAGTGAAGTGATTTGTGAAAAGAGAGTGATGAATAAACCTGAATTTTAGCGATTTTGCTGAAATTCAGGTTTTTTTATATAATCAATTACGTAAATAACGAATTATTTTCATTTTGTTCATATATTTTATCTAAAAACTATTAATGAATAGCGATAAGATGACGTTATATAGTTAGGTAGATAAGAAGACAATAGGAGGAGATTTATGAAACTGAATATCAGAACAAAATTATTAGGAGTAGTTACAGCGATTGTAGTATTAGCGGTTATGGCTGTTGGGGGAGCATCGTATTATATTTCAAGTCAGCTAGTTATGGAAAATTTCAAGACATCAAGTGGTGCGATTGGAGAGGAAATAGCTAGATCTATTCAAAATGAATACCAGGGTTACATGGATGGATTGAAGCAATTGGCATTAAATGATAATTTCAAGACTTTCGAAGAAACGGGATATACAACTTGGCATAGAAATTTACTTAAAAATTATACTGACGTGTATGAGACAGTGTACCAATCATATATAGGTACTCCCGATGGTGGGATGTATATCTATCCTGAGAATGATTTTGAAGAGGGATACGACCCTAGAGTGAGAGAATGGTATACTGGTGCAATGAAGACTGGGGCAGAGAATTGGACTAAGGTTTATGAGTCTGCAACCACAGGAAAACCGAGTGTCTCTGGAAGTAAAGTCGTAAAAGATGCTAGTGGTAAAATCATTGGTGTGGTGGCAATGAGTATGGATCTTGAAAGACTTTCTAAAGACATGTCAGAGATAAAGGTAGGAGAAACTGGAGCAGTTGCACTTTTGACGGCAGAGGCAAATTGTATTACTCATAAGGACCCAAAACAAGTGGGAAATAAGGTACCGGTAAAGGCAATTGAAGATCAGATACTTAGCGGAGAAGAGGGAATTGTAAACTATACTTATCCAAATGCAGATGGAGTGGTAGTAAAAAAATATGCAGTGATTAGAAAAGTTGAGGGACTTAATTGGTACCTTATGGTTTCGATGTTGGAATCAGAGGCCTATGATCAAGCGAGTGTATTGATTGGAAATACATTCATGATTGGTTTTGCGGCTATATTGATTGCATTTATTGGAGCATTCGTGTTTGCAAGATCGCTTACTAAGCCTATATATAGAGTAGTTGAAGATATGGCTAAAGTTCAATCGGGAGACATGACTGTGGTCTGTAATGTGAGATCAAAAGATGAGATTGGAGAACTTGCAAGAAGATTCAATGATATGACATCTAATGTAAGAGAGCTCATAGAGAATGCATCTAAAATGACAGATTCGGTAGGAGAGTCAGCAGAGTCATTGGCTGCATCAAGTGAAGAAGTTAGTGCTTCGGCAGACGAGGTTTCAAGAACTGTTGAAGAAATAGCTAAAGGTGCTAGTGAGCAAGCTCAAGATGCAGAAGCTGCAGCGATGCTTACATCGAAGTTAGATTCAGGAGTGAGAGAGCTTGAAGAGAGTACACAAAATATCTACCAAAAATCAGCAGATATAAAAGAAATAAATGTGAATAGTACACAAGTAGTTGTGGACCTTAGAACTAAATCTGTTGAAAATATGTCATCAACAGGAGAGGTTGTTACTGCCATTTATGATTTAGAGGAAAAATCTAAAGATATAGAAAATATACTTACAACTATAACATCAATAGCAGAGCAAACTAATCTTCTGGCACTTAATGCTTCAATAGAGGCAGCTAGAGCAGGAGAACATGGTAGAGGATTTTCAGTAGTAGCAGATGAGATAAGAAAACTTGCTGAAGAATCATCTTCATCTGCTGAAAAAATAGCAGAAATTGTAAGAATGATACAAGGTCAAACTCACCATACAGTTAACATAGTAGAAGATTTGAAAATCAACACAGAAAAGCAAAATACAGCGGTGAAGGCAGTTGATGAATCATTTGATAATGTTTCACAGGCCATAGAAGGAATTGCAGTTGCTATTGAAACGATAGATAGACAGCTTAGAGATATGATTAATGACAAAAACAATATAGTTACAGCTATAACAAATATATCGTCAGTATCAGAAGAAACAGCAGCTGCTAGTGAAGAAGTAAGTGCTAGTATGCAGCAACAGACGGCAGCGGTTGAAATGGTAGCAAGATCGGCTGAGGAATTAAATGAGAGAGCAGTTAATCTGAAAAATGATATAAGAAAGTTTAGAATATAGATTTAAATTAAATGAAAGAGCCTAGTTCGAAATATTATTTTTCAAGCAAAGTAATATTTGAACTAGGCTTTTGTTTTCGTTATTATGTTAATGGTTTTTATCTCTCAAGATTTGAGAGCTTTTTGTCGATATTAACCTTGAAGAGTTTATGTGCGATTTAGTAATTTGAATAGAGGGAAGTGAGACTATGGCTTGGGATGGATTTAATACGGTTGTTTCAGGATTATTTACAAGTAAGAGGAGTTTGTATGTAACTGGACACAATATAGCAAATATTAATAATAAAGATTTTTCAAGGCAGGTAATTACTCAGTCTGCAACGCAGGCACAGAGAGTATACGGTGTGGGAATGCTTGGTACAGGAACACAGATTACAGATGTAAAACGAGTGCGAGATGACTATATAAATAATAAATTTTGGGATGAAAGCGGAAAGCACGGCGATTGGGAAATCAGAATGAATAGGTTAAAAGATATAGAAAATGCATTTAATGAACCTACAGATAGCAGTATGAGAAAGGCGACGGATGATTTATATAAGGCTATAGAACAGCTTAACAATAATCCATCGGATTATGCGAGTAAATCCTTAGTAAGAGAATCGGCTAAAACATTTACAGGGCAGCTAAATGAATTAGCAAAAAAACTGTATAACTTACAAAGTGAAGCTGATTTTCAAGTCAGAACTAAAGTGACTCAAGTCAATGATTATGGGTCGCAAATAGCAGAGGTTAATAAGCAAATTGAGCTTATGGAATTAGATGGAAGCTATGCAAATGATTTAAGAGACAAAAGAGATGGTTTGTTAGATGATCTGTCTAAAATAGTAAATATAGATGTTACTGAATATGAGGGGAAAGTCAATGTCAGTGTTGGTGGAATGACACTTGTGGACCATGAAAATTCTAATAAACTTTTGGTTAAGGAAATGGACAATGCCCAAAATCCAGAAGAAAAACTTAGCAAAATATATTGGGAAAGCAGTGGGCTAGAACTCAAACTTACTGATGGAGAAATAAAAGGCCTTTTGGATTTTAGAGGCGATGGCTCATTGGATGGAGAAGGTTCAGGTGAAAATAACGAATATAGAGGCATTCCGTACTATGTAAATAGATTAAATGAGTTTGCATCAACGTTTGCTATACAAATGAATAAGGTACATGCGACCGGCGTGGGTGGCGATGGAGAATCTGGCAAATTATTTATGACTGCATTTGGAGAAAATACTGATAAGATTAAAATAAATGGAAAAGCAATAAAAGATTTAGATCTTACGAATGAAGAATCTGCTGATTACAAGGCATTTGAGAAATACATGAGAGAAAATGTTAGAGCAGACAATATAGATATTTCTGGCGATTTGAAAAATGATTTAAATACTCTAGCAACAGCTACGGCAGATGATGGACCAGAAAATAATAAAAACTTGAAGAATCTTTTGGATTTGAGAAATGATAAGAAATTCTTTGATACACCTACTGCTCAGGGAACACCTGATGAATTTTTAAAATCTATAGTATCTACTCTCGCCGTTGACGCTCAGCAGGCCGAGAGAATGGAGTCTAATGAGGGCACAATTATGAAAAATGTAAAAGAGAGAAGAATGAGTGACTCAGGAGTATCAAAAGATGAAGAAACTGCAAATATGGTTAAATTCCAGCATGCGTACAATGCAAATGCTAGAATGATTCGTGCGTTAGATGAAGTTTACAATATAGTTGTAAATCAACTTGGAACAATGGGTAGATAGGTGGTGTAATATATGAGAATAACTAACAACATGCTTATTAGCAATGTAATGAACAATATGTATAACAATCTTGAGAGAATGAATAATATTAATAGGCAGTTTTCTTCTGGAAAGAAGTTTTCTAGACCTTCAGATGACCCAATTGGTGTTACAAAGAGTATGAGATTTCATACTGATTTGGGGAAACTGAAACAATATCAAAGAAATTTAAAAGATGCTCAGTCGTGGATGGAGATGACAGAAGATTCATTGACAGAGGTAAATGATTTAGTAAAGAGGATGCGAGATATTGCAGTGAGCGCATCTAATCAAACAAATACAGATGATGAACTAAAGGCATTTGCTGCTGAAGTTGAGCAAAAGAGAGAGCAATTGGTTCAAACTGGCAATGCTACTTATGCTGGAAGATATTTGTTTTCAGGATTTAAAACAGATGTGCCACTTTTAGATGATAGTGGTAAGTATAAACTTACAGATTATGAAAATACTCAGATCTCAGAAATTAGAGGTAGTGAAATTGACGGTGGACAATTGAATTTTGCTTCGGAACCGCTAAATTTTGATATAAAACTTGGAGAAACTTCTACAAATATAAATTTGAATCAAAATTATTCTGATTTGAATGCACTTAAAACGGCAATAAATTCACAATTATCTGCTGGAACGACTGGAATAACTGCAGATATAGTAAATCAAAGCGGTACAAAAGGTCAGCTTGTATTTACGAGACCATCTGGCAATGAAGATAGTCTGTTAATAGAAACACCTAGCGCAGGTAGTTTAGATAAATTAGGCCTAGAAGATGGAAGATATCCGCTTAAACAAAGTGAGGTTTCAGATTATAATTTGGGAGTGTCTGACGATATAACAGTAAATACAGTTGGAATAAGGATTTTTGGAAAAGCAGAATTTGATTCTAACGGAAAGCTTATAGATAATCCAAATTACCATCAAAATCAAGTTAACGGATACGAGGTAGTAAATGATGAGAATGGAAAACGCTCTAGTGATGATTATGCTGACAAGAGTTATATGTTAGCTGTAGTTGATGAATTTACTGATGCACTTAAGACTGGTGATGCTGAAATCATTCAGAAAACAATAGAGAGATTTGATGGTATTCAAGAAAATATATTGCAAAATAAAGCGGAAATTGGAGCAAAAGTTAAACGATTAGAACTTACTGATAATCGTATGGGTGATGAAAATATAAACTTTACAGAACTTTTAAGTAACAATGAAGATGCTAATATGGCTCAGGTTTATACTCAACTCAAAATAGAGGAAAATATATACAATTCTTCATTAGCTGCAGGAGCCAAAATCATACAACCTACATTGCTTGACTTCTTGAGATAGAAAAGGATTATTTGTGGTATAATGAAAATAAGGAGTTTAATCACATAAGTGGGGGTGCATTTATTGAAGCTTGATACAAGTTATTTTGGAGAAATAAAAATAGATGAAGAAGCTATATTAGAGTTTTCAGAAGGCATATTGGCGTTTGAAAATTTAAGAAAATTTGTCATAATCGATAGCCAAGAAGAAGAATTGCCATTTAAATGGTTACAATCAGTAGACGAAGGGGATATATCATTTATTATGATTGATCCATTTCTATTTAAACCAGATTATGAGGTTGAACTTAGTGATCAGGTGATAGAGAAATTAGAAATTGAAAGCGAAGAGGATGTTGCCATATATACTCTCTTAGTTATCCCGGAAAATGTCAATGAAATGACAGCCAATCTCGCAGGGCCAATAGTTATAAATTTTAAGAAAAAACTTGGAAAACAAGTAGTATTAGAAGACAAACGCTATCATACAAAGCATAGAGTGATAGCAGATACTAGAAAGGAAGATCGAAATGCTAGTACTGTCTAGAAAAAAGAACGAGAGCATAATGATTGGCAAGGATATAGAGATTGTAGTTTCAGAGATTGAAGATGGCAAAGTGAAGCTAGGGATAAAGGCTCCAAAAGATATTGAAATTCACAGAAAAGAAATATTTGAAGAGATACAAGAAGAAAATAGAGCAGCCATGAGTAAAAAGAATGTGGATTTGAAGTCAGTTAAAAAAGTATTTAATAAATAGATTGAAATATCTGAATAGCATAAATTTACAAAGTGTAATTTTATATTTTTTACTAAAGCTCTAAGATGTTTTGGTCGATAACTATAGTGAATAACAAAACGAAGACCCTGAACGGCCGACAGGCACTTGTTTTGTTGTTATTTAAAATTATAATTTTAAATCGTTAAACTCGAAAGCATGGATGCTTTCGAAAAAAAATATAATTCCAAGGAGGGAATGTTATGATTATTAATCACAATATTAATGCAATGAATGCCAATCGTCAATTGGGTATGACTAACACTTCTGGTGCTAAGTCGATGGAGAAATTATCTTCAGGTTACAGAATCAACAGAGCTGGAGACGATGCAGCTGGTCTATCAATTTCTGAGAAAATGAGAGGACAGATCAGAGGTCTTAAAATGGCTTCTAAGAATGCTCAAGATGGTATTTCATTAATCCAAACTGCAGAGGGTGCTCTTAATGAAACACACGCTATCCTACAAAGAATGAGAGAATTGGCGGATCAATCAGCCAATGGTACTAACACTAATGAGGATCGTGGAGCGATTCAAGATGAGATTACTCAATTGAAAGAAGAAGTTGACAGAATTGGTAATACTACAGAATTCAACACAATGAAACTTTTAAATGGTAGTTTGAAAGCAGCTGGCGGATCGGCTATTGGAGCAGATTCAACTGTTGGAGCAGCTATTTCTAAGCTTACAGCTGGAAAGATGACAGGTGCAAATGCTCTTAAAGGTGATTGGTCAGGTGCAAATTTGACATTTGGTAAGGATGAATTGACAATTGATGGTCAAAGAATTGAAGTAAACTGGGATACACTACTTACAACTGATGACCGTAACTTATTGAACTCAAACTTATCAGCAGCAACTGATGCAACGCTTAGCAGTATATCAGACAAAATTGTTGGCGCTATCAATACAGCTATCGACAATTCAGGTAAAAATGTAGCTCACGTATCTGGTTACTTAGATGGAGCTAACAAACTTGTTCTTGAAAGTGGAACTAAGGGAGTTAAATCAGAAGTAACAGTTAGTGCTGTAGCAGCGGGTACGTCTATAGCTGGTAAACTTTTATCTCAAACTGATGGAGCTGTTTCAGCAGCTAAGAATGTAGGTACAGCAACTTACAATGGCTCTAATATTGGTGGAAACTCTAAAATTGATATGAAAGTAAATGGTATATTAATGGAATTAGATACTGGTGCTGGTATCAATAATGGAGCTACAATGAGTACTGTTGCAACTCAATTACAGACTCAAATCAATGCATCTATTGGAGCATACAATGGTACAACTGGTAAATCTGATGGAGAAGACGGATTTATCAGAGATGTGACTGTAACAGTAACGGATGACGGCCGATTAAACATCCAAAGTGAAAGTGGTCCGGTGGAATTTATGGATCGTGACGGTTCTACAGCAGCAGCTGATTTAGGACTTAGTCAAGCACAAACCGAAGCAGCAGGTAATGGCGGAATGACATTACAAATTGGTGCTAACAGAGGTCAAACAATGACATTTGGAATTGATGACATGAGATCTGCAAACTTAGGTATTTCAGGTTTAGATGTTAGTACTCAAGCTGGTGCATCAAATTCATTAGATACACTTGATACAGCAATCAAGAGTGTATCAGAGCAAAGAAGTGCACTTGGTGCTGCTCAAAACAGACTTGAGCACACAATCAAGAACTTAGATACATCTGCAGAAAATTTACAAGCTTCAGAATCTAGAATTAGAGATACTGATATGGCTAAAGAAATGATGCAGTTTACTAAGAACAATATCTTGCAACAAGCTGCACAAGCTATGTTAGCGCAAGCTAATCAGGCACCACAAGGGGTATTACAATTATTGAGATAATTGTATGCTATGTAGTGACAGAGCTAGAAAGGATTGGAGAAATGCTCTCCAATCCTTTTTTTTAAAATAAAATAAAGAGGAGAATGCATATGAATACTAGAAGAATTTTACAACCAACTTACATAAAAAACTTTAAGTGTATAGGTTCTGCTTGCGAAGATAGCTGCTGTGAAGGATGGCGTGTAGACTTAGATAAAAAAACTTATAAAAAATATAAAAAAATAAAGACAGGACCATTAAAAAAATTATTTGAAGCTAAAATTAAGAGATATCATGGGAAATACACTGATAAGAAATTTGGCAAAATTGATATGGATACTAAAGGTAGATGTCCATTTTTAGATGGAGATAATTTGTGCATGATACAAAGTGAATTAGGCGAAGAGTATTTGTCAGATGTGTGTACTACATATCCAAGATTAGAACGAATGGTAGATGGACAATATGAGCGAGGTGCGAGCGTATCATGTCCAGAGATTGCCCGAATGGCACTATTAGATGAAAATGGAGTAGTGTTTGAACACATAAATGAAGATGTAGAAACAAAAATTATAGTCAGAGGGCATCTAGAAACACAGGGACATTTGTACATGAATAAAACACAGAGATATTTTTGGGATATAAGAATGTTTGATTTGTCGCTACTTCAAAATAGAACGTATTCTTTAGAAGAACGTTTAATTTTGATGGGAATAGTGAGAAAGCAAATAAAAAAATATGAAACAGATAAGCGAACTAAAGAGATACCTCAGTTACTTGAAAACATGAGTATGGTAATTGAATCTGGAGATTTGCGAGCAGATATTGAGGAAATCGAGGTGAATTATCAAATACAAATGAGATTGGCTCAAGAAATGGTTTCAGAGAGATTTTTAAGAGGTGTTGGAAACAAGAGATATTTAAAACTATTGAAAGAAACTTTTGAAGGGGTAGGATATAGAGAAGGCGAAAAGATTGAAAATGTACTTGAAGAATATATAGAAAATCTAGATAGGTATGTAAAGCCATACCTGGAAGATAAAGAATATGTTTATGAAAATTACTTAGTAAATGAATACTACAAAGAAATGATGCCATTTAGCATTGGCGGAGATATTTGGGATTCATACCTTCATATTTGTATGCTATATGGGATGCTTAGGTTACATGCTGTAGGAGTTTCTGGCTTCAATAAAAAATTTGATGACGAATTAGCATTGTTTTCGATACAAGCATTTGCAAGGGAAATAAATCATAATTCGGATTTTATAAAAGAGATGATAAATTTGCTGAAAGATAGTGATTTAGATAGCTTAGCTCATATGTCAATTTTAATCAAAGGGTAAAGTATATTTGATTAAATGCCGATAATAGTAGTGAGAAGGATAGGAGAGGACAAAAGGCTGAGGCATCGAAATAAAGGAGGTAAGAAGTATGCGAATTGAAAAAATTGGGGAAAAAACGCAAATAACTCAGCAGCAGAAAACTACAGCATACAAATCAAGTAAATTGGATAATCAAAAAATGTCGAAACAAAGAGAAACTATAAAAGCGCATCAAAAGGAACAGGTTAAGAAAAAAGATGTGCAAGAGAAGGATTTAATTGATGCTATTGAAGCAGCAAATAAGAGCGTCAAGACTTACGACCGAAGATTAGAGTATAGAATTCATGAAAAGACACATGAAATAATGGTAAAAGTAATTGATACTAGTGGTGATGAAGACAGAATTATTCGTGAGATACCATCTGAAAAGGTATTGGATATGGTTGCAAAAATGTGGGAATTAGCGGGAATATTAGTTGATGAAAAAGCCTAGAGAGGCTGAATGTGAGGTGGCAAAATGGGTGATAGAATGAGAATAGGTGGCTTGGCCAGTGGTATGGATACAGATGCTGCTGTAAAAAATATGATGAAAGCCGAGCAGATGAAACTTGACAAATTAGAAGCAGAGAGAACGGTTAGAGAGTGGACACAGGATCAATATAGAGACATAAATAAATCAATTGTCGAATTCAAGGATAAGTATTTTGATGTACTTAACAAAGACACATATATTAAATCGCCTGCTATGTTCTCTTCTACAAAGGCAACTATCAGTGATGACTACAAAAATATAATAAAAGTTACAAATACACAGAATATTGCAGCGAGAACGCGATTTATTACAGTTAAACAAAAGGCGTTTAATGCGAGAAAAGAAAGTAGTGGAACTATTAGCAGCTCATATTCTAAATTGGAGTCAACTAAAGATGTCGATAGAAGTAAATTGAAAGAGGGATTCGAATTTGGTGCTGTAGTAGATGGCATTTTCAAATCTATAAAATTAGATGAGGATTTATCTTCAGCGACAAATAAAGAAATTGAAGATAAATTCCAAAATCTTTTAAAAGAAGCATTTGGTGATTATGAAACAGATAACCCAAGTGGCAGCGGAAAAGTAAAGAATCCTAAAATCAAAGTTGAATTCAAAAACAATAGATTTAGCTTTGAACTTGGCGGACCATTAAAGAGTAGTCAATTGGAACTTAGAAATCCAGTATCTACGTACAATGAAAAGATGGAAATGGTCGATGGAGAGAAAAACTTCACAGAGGGAACTAAAGAACTTACAGATTTTAATGGAGTATTTAAAATTCAAGAGGGAAGTGGAAGTTTTAAAACAATCACTGTAAGTGGTGCAAATGATGCACAGGAGATGTTAGATAAAATAAATGAGCAGTTGAAAACTCATTATTCAAATAGAGTTAAGGCTTCTATGTCTGGAAATAAATTGCAGATAAGTGCTATGGGCGTAGGCGAGAAATTTAAATTAGTAAATGACACTAGTGATGATTTACTTGCAAAAGCAGGGATTGCATCTGGAACGGAAATACAGGCTGTGAAGGGAAGAGCTAATTTTGGGTATAATGATGTAAATCAAAAATTAGAATTTAAAATAGATGGAAAAGATTACGAGGTTAATTTTGACAAGAACTTTAATTCTAACGAAAAAAATGAGATGGAGACAGCTATCAATAGTGCACTTAGTGGATCGGGTGTTTCAGTTACAATAGGAAATGACGGAACTATTGCATTTAATTCACCAGATGGGCATAGTATAGAAGTTGTTGGAAATAACGAATTAGAAAATCTTGGAATGGAAAGAAGTTCTATAAGTAATAGAATTGATTTAAAGAGTAGCATCAAAGAGGTTTATGATGCAAATTTGTTTGCAAATTCAGATGTAAACAAACCATTTAACGATGAAGGCGAGATAGAATTCAAGATAAATGGACAGACATTTCAGTTTACTTCAGCAGATAGTATAGATGATATAACTGCAAAGATAAATCAATCAAATGTTGGAGTGAAAATGGAGTATGATCAATATAGAGATCAATTTGTATTAGAGAGTAAATCTATGGGAACTGCATCAAGAGTTAAAATTGAAGATCAAAAAGGCAATTTTATGAAAATGCTAGGCCTTGATGAGACTGAGATGAGAGGTCAGGATGCCATAGTAAATATAGACAACACAGACGATGGTGTAGACAATGGTATAGATATATACAAATCGAGTAATTCATTTAATATAGATGGAATAGGCTATGAACTAAAAAGTGCAGAACCAGGAAAGAAGATAGAAGTAACAGTTGAGTCAGATGTGGATACTGCATATGATAATATAAAAGCTTTTGTAGAAGATTATAATAAGCTCATAAAGCAGGTAAATGACAAATTAAATGAGGAAAGATACAGAGATTATAAGCCGCTTACATCGGAGCAAAAACAATCTATGTCAGACGATGATGCAGAATTATGGACAGAAAAGGCGAAGAGTGGACTTCTTAGAAATGATTCTACGCTAAGTAGTTTTGTCGATGGGCTTAGACTTGATTTGTATTCGAAAGTGGGAGGAATAAGTCTACCCGATATAGGAATAACTACTAGCTCAGATTATAAAGAAAAGGGTAAGCTCGTAATTAATCCAACTAAATTGAAAATGGCTCTTAAAGAAAAGGGTAGCGAAATAGTGGATCTCTTCACTATGGATGAAGAAGGCAGTAAGGGAATAGCTTATAAATTAGAAGAGCAAGTAAATAAGATGTCTGGAAGGACAGGAACTAAAGGTAAATTATTACAAAAAGCAGGTATGATTGGTGACAGAACACAGTATGACAATGTATTGTATAAAGAAATAAAAGAGTATGATAAACGCATAAAAGAGATGATTAAGAGAATGGCTGATAAAGAAGAGAGATATTATAATCAATTTTCTAAATTAGAAGTAGCTATGCAAAAGATGAACCAGCAATCAACATGGCTTGCACAGCAATTAGGAGGCATGTAATATGCTAAATGAACTTTTAGATAATTTAGAAAGTAATTTGAAATACATGCTAAGTATTGCAGAAGAAATGAGAACCATAATGACGTATACGTCGTTTGCACTAGATCATGATGATATGGAGAGATTTGAAAGGCTCATCGTAGCAAGGGATATTGAAATTGAAAAATATGAGCAGTATAAATTAAAATATCAAGCATATCTTGATAGTGTAATTACAGAAACAGGTATGGAAGAAGATGAAATATTAGAAGAATATATGATGGAGACTTATAAGACTCAGATAAAGGATATATTTGTTCTACTGTACAGAAAAGATCAAGAAAATATTAAGAAAGTATCATCTAAAGTTGATGATTCAAAAAAAGAGGTAAAGAAGATTAAACTATCAAGAAAAGCTACAAATAGCTATTATGGAATGCATGATGGCTTTAGTGGAAGCCGCTTCGATAGCAAAAGATAGGTGTTATCTTATACAATTTCACAGAAGGTAGGAGTAGGGGAAAGGTGATTATAAATGGCTATTAATAAAGGATATCAAAGATATAAACAAAATTCAGTTTTGACAGCATCTCCAGAGGAGCTTACGCTAATGCTTTATGACGGATGCTTGAAATTCATGAGACAGGCTAAACTTTTTATAGATGAAAATAATATTGAGAAGGCTCATAACGCGATAATAAAAGCTGAAAATATTATTGATGAACTTAATTTGACGCTTAAGATGGAGTACCCAGTATCTAAAGCATTGAGACCACTTTATACTTTTATTTTAGAAAAGCTTTATGAAGCGAATATGACTAAAGATGCAAGTATAATAGATGAAGTATATCCTATGGTTGAAGATCTTAGAAATACATGGAAAGAGGCTATGAGAAGAGCTAAAATTGAAAGAAAAACTGGAAAAAAGATTCTTGGAAGTGAACAATCTATGACTGCACCGATTCAAGAAATTGTAAAATAATAGGAGAAACTATGGAAAGCCAAAAAATCAAGAAAATTCAAGAATTGTTAGATGAAAAAATTGATATATTAGTTGAAGTATTGGATTTAACTCAATTAGGAGAAATTACATCAGATATAATTGGTAGAAAAGAAGAATTGATTTTTAGAGCGGAGAATATCGATAATGATTTTGGTAAACTTTATAATATAGAGGAAATGAATGCACATAATCCAAAAGAAGATATAAAATCTATACAGCATAGTGTGAAGCAATTGATTTGTTTGACGGAAGAAATTCAAAAATATGAAGAATTGAATTATGCTAAGTGTCAGAAAAAAAATAAAGCTATCAAGACTAAATTACGAGATGCTAAACCAGCAAAACGCAGTGTGCAAAGATACAAAAGTTTAGAAGATCAGTACAAAAATAAAAAAATTTAGTAAAAAGGTAGTTTTTGTGAAAATTGGGTATCCTAATTATAGGAGGGAGGGGTTTTATGGATGTGCTTAGTATAGCTAAATTTTCAATGGCGAGTAGTCAAGCTACTCTAAAAACGTCAGCAAGTATTGCAGTAATGAAAAAAGCCCTTGATCAATCCAAGGTTATGGCTACGCAGAATCAGCAGATGATTGATGCACAAACTAAAGCAATACAAAGAAGTGTGCAGTCACATCTAGGTGGAAAAATAGATACGAAGGCGTAATGTGTTTTTTGATTAAAAAAATGAGACTTAATATGTAATTGAACTTTGATTACACATTAAGTCTCATTTTTTATCTAAGAATTGCCAGAAGAATAAAGAAAGTTATTATTCTAGCAGATTCACTTGATGATTTTTATATAGTTTTATCAACCATATCCAAGATTTCTTTTCTAAGTTTATCTGTATCGGGAACATAGGATTTCAATAATGACAAAGTTCCTTTAAAAGAATATTCTCCTAACGTAGCAGGTATCAATAAACTCTCACCTTTTTCTAAACTCATTGAGCCAGAACTGTAATTTAATGTGCCTATGCCATCTATGCAGGTAAATATGAAGAATCTTTCTTCATCACTTTGTTCGCAAATTTCATCAAAAACGTCATATCGTTCAAGGGAAAAGTTTGAATCAAAGCAATAATATGTCTTCTTGAAATGATTATTTTCAAATGACAAGCCTTTGCTTTTAGAACCTTTTAGCGACATATCCATTACATCTAGAGCTTTGTCTATATGAAGTTCTCTTCCTCTACCAAAATCATATACTCTATATGTTGTGTCGCTATTTTGTTGTATTTCAGCAACTAAAACATCCTCCATAGTGTGGATTAGCCCACTTTTTATAAAATATACATCGCCTTTTTCTACCGAGACTCTGTTTAAAAGCGGTTCTAAATTGTTATTTTCGACTGCTTGTCTAAATTCCTCTGGCGTTGCATTTTTTGTTCCTAATACCATATTTGCATTTTCACCAGCTTCTAAAACAACCCAAGCTTCCGTCTTGCCTAGATCATTTTCATTTTTTAGAGCATAATCATCATTTGGATGAACTTGAATAGAAAGTTCATTTTTTGCATCCAAAAATTTCATCAAGAGAGGGAAGCGCTCACCGTCTATAGCTGTTCCTATAAGGTTCTTTTTCTCTATAGATATGACATCGCTTAAGCTACGCCCTTTATAAACGCCGTTAGCAACAATGCTAGTAGCATGATCATGGCAGCTAATTTCCCAACTTTCTCCGATTTGCCCATCTGGTAAATCATTTTTAAAACCATTTAGGGTTCTTCCACCCCAGACTTTTTCAACATAAATATTTTCAAATTTTAATGGTTCCACAATAGTTCCTCCTAATTATATATAGTTTCTTTTGTAGAATCCGTCGACCATGATAATAGTATAGCATAAAATTAAATCATGAGCCAGATGATGCATAATTATTTGTAGTGGAAAAATTGAGAAAAAGTTTTACACAAATTATCAAGAGATGAAAGCCTTAAAAATAGGTTATCCACAAAGATATTAACATTATCAACAGATGCTCGAATGAATGTTCGGTTTTTGGCTGTGAATAAGCCTGTGGATAATGTTGATAATTTGAAAAGTGTGACAATTTGCTCGAGATAGAAAATGAATACTAAATATAGTGGTTGGGAAAAATTTCATAACAAAATAGCATATTGTAAAGATTAAATACTGAAAATATTTTATATTCTAACAAAAAAATAGAGACTTATACACAGATAACACTATGTATAAATATAAAAGTAAAAAATTGTAAAAATTTTTTTATTATTTGTGAGTTAAAGCAAAAAGGGTGGGTATAATAAAAATAGCATTAGAGTACTAGATTTAATCTAGTTGACATAACTTATTTTGAAAGGAGTTGTTTTTATGAAACTAGTAATCAGCGGAAAGAATATTGACATCACTCAAGGGATTCGTAATATGACGGAGAAAAAATTTGACAAGTTGGAAAAATATTTTTTCAAAGATGTCGAAGTGAAGGTTACGATGAATGTTGAGAAAGAGAGACATATAGTTGAGGTGACAATTCCATTCGCGGGGACGATTTTGAGAGCTGAGGAGACGACAGAGAGTCTTTACGATTCAATCGACGATGTGGTTGAAGTATTAGAGAGACAGGTCATCAAGCATAAAACGAAATTGCAGAAGAGAAAGCATACAGGTGAGACTATTCGTTTTGACAATGTTCCAAGTTTTAAAGAGGAGGAGGATACGGAGCCTAGAATCGTTAAGATGAAGAGCTTTCCAATGAAACCAATGTCGCCAGAAGAGGCGGTTTTGCAGATGGAACTTTTGAGACATGATTTCTACGTATTTTCAAATGCAGACACAGATGCGGTAAACGTAGTCTATAAGAGAAAAGACGGAAATTATGGGTTAATAGAGAGAGACTACTAATAGTGATATTGAGCTAATCGAAAGATTAGCTCTTTTTTTAACATTAAAGTGTTTAAATGACAGTAAGTTGTGCTATAATTAAAATGTAAGAAAATTTAGATATCATAATTATCGAGGAGGCAGAAAACTATGTTAATTTTTTGCTTAATACTAGCTGTTTTATGTGGTTGGTTAAGAGGCGGTACACTTGGAAATATCGGAACTATGCGTTTGAAGAATAGTGTATTTATTTTATTAGGTCTTGGACTAAATATAGGAATAACATTTATAGGTGCTACGGGAAATGATTTGGTTTTACAATACATAAATGAATTATATATATTGTCTTATGTATTTTTGCTTATCGGAATAGCATTTAATGTAAAGTATCGTGCTATGATAGTAATAGGGCTTGGAACTTTGGCGAATGCTGTTGTATTTTTGGTAAATAGAGGAGTGCCTATAAGTATTGAGGGGCTTAGAATGTCTGGGCAGGGTGTGCTAGCTGATTTAGTATCTTCAGGAGAAAAATTACTCTATGTTCCATTGTCAGAGGCTACTAAAATTCCTATTTTTTCAAAAATGATTACAGTTCAGATTGAAATTCCATTTGAAAATATATATAGTTTTGGAGATATAGCTATTATGGTGGGATTGTTTGCACTTGTGCAATTTATAATGCTAAATGATCAGATGGAACGCTTTGTTAGACTTCGATAATTAAAAATGAAAACAATTGTGCTAAATGTTTATATTTAACATCGCGAGCGGTGGAAAATATGAATGTTTAGCATATTTTTTTGTTTTGAAATTAACTCAAAATTCAAAAAGTGGGTATAAATAGATTAAGTTTCAATCAAAGTGCAAAGGGAAAAGGAGGAGTAGGCATGAAAAAAAGAGGCAGCATAGCAACAAAATTAGTATCAGTTGTTCTAGTTGCTATTTTGTTAATATTTATTATATCTGGTTTTGTTGTATACAATAATACGAAGAATGAATTGAGCTCAAATATCGTTGGAAATATTGAAACGAAATCAGACTTAGTTAACAAAAGTGTATCTAGTATATTCGAGATTACAGAGCAAGTAGTCAAGCAAGGAGTTACTGATAAAAATATTAGGCAGTATTTAGCTGAGGTCGATACTCATGAGAAGATAACAACACATGAACTTTATTCTAAGGTTAGCGATACAATAATAGATGTGGCTAATTCTTATGAAAATCTTTTGTTTATATGGATAGCGAATGAGAGAGCAAACTTTTTTATAGACAATACAGAGTTTGTTTCTGCACCAGGCTATCAAGCTAGTTCTAGACCTTGGTATGGATTGGCAATGAATTCGAATGATGTAGTATTCACTGCACCTTATCAAGATGTAGGATCTGGTGCAACAGTTATATCGGGGCTTCAGGCAGTAAGAGATGGTAGCTCAGTTTTAGGATTTTACTCAGCAGATATTTCACTAGAGAGAATTCCTGAGATTATGCAAGATTACAAGATTGGTGAAAAAGGAACTAATTTTTTGATAACAAACACAGGACAATTCGTATATGCACAAGATAAAGCGTTGATAGAGGAAGAAAAGAGTTTATCAGATATATCTGGTTTTTCATCCGTTCAAAGTGAAGTGCTCGCAGGAAAGTCAGATATTAAAGAATTAGAATACAATGGAGTAGATTATCTAGTTGCCTATGAACCCATAGAGATAAATGGTTGGGGCGTTATACAATTAGTTGATAAATCAGAAGTTTTTGCTCCACTTTCTAAATTTACTGCATTGTTAGTTGGAATATATATAGCAGGAGCCTTGATTCTGGTTGTAATTGTATTTGTAAGTATTAGAAAAACTATAAAACCAATAATCAAAACAGCTGATTATGCTCAGCTTTTGGCAGAGGGCGACTTTAGAGAAGATATTCCAGAGCAATATGTTAGAAGGAATGACGAAATAGGAGCATTGGCTGAATCTTTCCAATATCTTACAAATAATTTCAGAAAACTAGTTGGAGAGATTGGAGTTACAGCAGAGCAAGTTGCTTCGTCGGCAACTGAGTTAAACGCTACATCCGACCAGGTTGCTACTGCATCAGGAGAAGTTGCAAGTACTATTCAAGAAATTGCAAAAGGTGCTACGGATCAAGCCGAGAACACAACAGAAGGCGCAATGAAAACTGCTGAACTTGGAGATTTGATTGAAGAAAATAAAGGCTACATGCAAGAACTTAATGAAGCATCAACTAATGTGGTTGATTTAGTTGGAGTTGGTTTAGAGATAGTGGATGATTTGAGTAAAAAAGCAGAAGAGACTAATATAGCAACTAAAGAAATATTTGAAGTAATTCAAAAAACAGATGAGAATACAGGAAAGATTGGCGAGGCAAGTAATGTGATTGCATCTATAGCAGAACAGACTAATTTATTGGCACTTAATGCGGCAATTGAAGCTGCTAGAGCGGGTGAAGCTGGAAAAGGATTTGCCGTTGTTGCTGAGGAAATTAGAAAGTTAGCAGAGCAATCAACAGATTCGACTAAACGAATAGATGATATAGTTCAAGAACTCATAGATAGTTCTAAGATGGCAGTTACGACAATAGAGAGAGTTACTACAATTATAGAGGAACAGGTAGACAGCGTAGGTGAAACAGAGGGTAAATATAGAGAAATATTTGATGCTATTCAGGTATCAGAGAGAGCAATTAAGAATTTGAATTTGTCTGAGAAATCTATGGAGCAGCAAAAAACAGAGATATTAGATACTATTCAAAATCTTTCAGCTATTGCAGAAGAAAATGCAGCTAGTACAGAGCAGTCAGCAGCTGCTGTTGAAGAACAAACAGCATCTATGGATGAAATATCATCTGCTAGTAGATCGTTATCAGAACTTGCAGAAGAACTCAACAATGCTATAAGACAATTTAAGATTAAATAAGTAAATGATTAAAAAGTAAATTTATTATATTTTAGAGTCTAGGTTCTGAATATCATTTGAATTGCTATGATATTTGGAATCTAGACGTTTTTATGGGTGTAAATATTTTTGTCATTGTGGTAAAAAACATTTATTAGCAAGTGAGCAAATTATTATTTATTAATTTCTGATTAAGTTCTATCTAATAACTTGTAGCTAGGCTTTATTAATGATAAAATTAGTAGGATAAGGTAAAAAGCCGATAGAGACTTAATTTAAATGGACGATTTAGAATCGGCAATGACTTTAATTATATAGCATAGATGTTGATGAAGGAGGAAATGTAGTTGAAAAAATTATTTGAAAAAATCTTTGGTACATACAGCCATAGAGAAATAAAAAGAATCGAGCCTATAGTTCAGCAAATTGAATCTTATGAAGAAGATATGAGAAACTTAGCTGACGATGCGCTTCGTGAAAAAACTCAGGAATTTAAGGATCGTTATTCTAAAGGTGAGAGCCTTGACGATATACTTCCAGAGGCATATGCGGTTGTTAGAGAAGCTGCTGATCGTGTACTTGGAATCAGACACTATAGAGTGCAGCTGATAGGTGGAATTATATTACACCAAGGAAATATAGCAGAGATGAAAACTGGTGAAGGTAAGACATTATCAGAGACATTGCCAGTGTATTTAAATGCTGTTAGCGGAAAAGGTGTGCATGTAGTTACAGTAAATGACTACCTTGCAAAACGTGATATGGAATGGATGGGTAAAATATATAGATTCTTAGGTCTTACAGTTGGTCATATAGAGCATGACCAGCCAAAAGAAGAGAGAAGAGCGGCTTATTTAGCTGATATAACATATGGAACAAATAATGAATTTGGTTTTGACTACCTAAGAGACAACATGGTTATATTTAAAGAGGAAAAGGTTCAGAGAGAATTAAATTATGCCATAGTTGATGAGGTTGATAGTATATTGATTGATGAGGCGAGAACTCCGCTTATAATATCAGGTCAAGGAGAGAAATCAACTGATCTTTATATTAGAGCTGACCAATTTGTAAAAACACTCAAGGGTAGAATCGTGTCAGAAGAAGAGCAACAAGTAGACAGATTCCAAAGAGAATTTAAAGAAGAGAGTATGGATTTTACTGTAGATGAAAAGGCCAAATCAGCTACACTTAGCGACAAGGGTGTTGAAAAGGCGGAAAATTGGTTTAGTGTAGAAAATTTGGCTGATGCGGATAATATGCAATTGTCACATCATATAAATCAAGCACTTAAAGCTAATAATCTTATGAAACTAGATATAGATTATGTTATAAAAGATGGTGAAATAGTAATAGTTGATGAGTTTACAGGGAGACTTATGTTTGGTCGTAGATATAGCGATGGATTGCACCAAGCTATCGAGGCAAAAGAGGGAATTGAAGTTAGAAGAGAGTCAAAAACTCTTGCAACTATAACGTTCCAAAATTATTTTAGAATGTATGAAAAGCTTGCAGGGATGACTGGTACAGCTATGACAGAGGAAGATGAATTTAGAGAGATTTATACTATGGATAGTATTGCTGTTCCTACAAATAGACCTATAGCTAGAATAGATGCTCCGGATATTATTTATAAAAATGAAGTAGGTAAATTCAGAGCGGTTATAAACGAAGTAAAAGAAAGTTATGAAAAAAAGCAGCCTGTATTGGTCGGTACTATATCTATAGAAACATCAGAAATGCTCAGTAGAGAACTTAAAAAGGCAGGAGTTAAACATCAAGTGTTAAACGCAAAGCAGCATGATAGAGAAGCAGAAATAGTAGCACAAGCAGGTAGACTTGGAGCTGTCACTATAGCAACTAATATGGCTGGTCGTGGTACAGACATCAAGCTTGGCGGAAATGCTGACTTTATGGCAAAGAAAAAACTTAAAAGCCAGGGAGCATCGGATCATTTGATAGCTCTTTGTGATGGACATGGACCAACAGATGATCCTGAAGTTATAGATGTAAGAGAGAGATACAACAAGTATTTAACTGAAATACAAGCAGAGATTAAAGACGAAGTTGAGGCAGTTTTAGCAGCTGGAGGACTTCGCATAATAGGTACAGAAAGACATGAATCAAGACGTATAGATAATCAGCTTAGAGGTCGTGCCGGTCGTCAAGGAGACCCTGGTGCTTCTAGATTCTATATTTCACTTGAAGATGACTTGATGAGATTATTTGGCGGAGATAGAGTTCGTTCTATGGTTGATTCGCTTGGCCTTCCAGAAGATGAGCCATTAGAACACGGAATACTTTCAAAATCTATAGAAGGTGCTCAAAGAAAAGTAGAGGGCCGTAACTTTGGAATTCGTAAACATGTATTACAATACGATGATGTTATGAATAAACAAAGAGAGGTAATATATGCAGAACGTGCTAAAGTTCTTGAAGGCGAAAACCTTAGAGGCCATATAATATCTATGTTAGGTAATATAGTAGACGAAGCTGTTGAAAGATACACAGCAGGCGGAGCATTCCCTGAAGAATGGGATTTAGATGGACTTGAAAAGTATTTGCATGATGTATTTATTCCTATGGGATTGATATTTGAGCATGACAATATTTTATTGCCACCACCTTTAAAGCCTGCATTTAGAAAAGCTGATATAGATGAGCTTACTAAAGAAGAACTTTCAGAGACACTTAAAAATGTCGGTCAGATGCTCTATGAAACACGAGAGAGATTGGTTGGCGATGATAGATTTAGAGAAATCGAGAGAATTATAATGTTAAAAATAGTTGATACTAAGTGGATTGATCATATAGATGCTATGGATCAGTTAAAACAAGGTATTGGACTTAGAGCTATGGGTAATGAAGATCCAGTAAGAGCATATCAAAAAGAGGGTTATGATATGTTTGAAGAACTTATCCATACTATTCAAGTGGATACGGTTAAGTATTTATTCCACATAGAAATAGAGACAGAGCAAAATATACAAAGAGAAAAAGTAGCCAAAGAATCTGGTGCTAGTCATGGTGGGGAATCATCTGCTAAGAAAACAATAAGAAGAACTGGTGACAAGATTGGACGAAATGATCTCTGTCCTTGTGGTTCTGGTAAGAAATACAAGAAGTGCTGTGGAAAAGAAGCATAGAAAGGGGCGCTTTTATGCAATTAGATGAGATTAAGTCTTTGCTTCCAGATATGGAGGCGAGTATCAATGATATAGAGGTGAGTCTTTGACTTACCTCATCTTGAACAATTGATAGTAGAATTTGAAGAAAAAATGGTAAAAGAAGATTTTTGGTCAGACAATGACAAGGCTCAGAAAATTATTGCTGAAAGCAATATTCTTAAAGAGAAAAGGGCGATGGCTCAGAATCTCAAAGAGTCATATGAAAATCTTTTGGTATCTTTAGAATTTGCTGAGGAAGACGACGATATGAAAGTAGAGAGTATAAAGGAGTTTAAAGCCTTAGAAAAAGAACTCCAACGAGTTAAGCTTGAAATACTGTTATCAGGAGAATTTGATAGGAATAATGCTATACTCACAATACATCCTGGAGTGGGAGGCAAAGATGCTCAAGAATGGGCTGAAATGCTACTTAGAATGTATAAAAGATGGTCAGAGAGCAAAGGGTTTAAAGTGAAGACTTTGGACTTTCTAAACGATACTGAAGGCGGTATAAAGTGGGTTACACTAAGTGTTAGTGGGCCAAATGCATATGGATATTTGAAACCTGAAAAGGGAGTTCATAGACTCATAAGATTATCGCCATTTGATTCGTCAGGAAAGAGACATACATCGTTTGCATCGGTTGAAGTAGTGCCTGAATTAGATGGAGAGATAGAAATAAATATCAATCCTGTAGATCTTAGAATAGATACGTATAGGTCGAGTGGAGCCGGTGGTCAGCACGTAAATACTACAGATTCTGCTATTAGAATTACTCATATTCCAACTGGGATAGTTGTTCAATGTCAAGATCAAAGATCTCAGCATTCGAACAAGGAAGTGGCTATGAAGATGCTTATGGCAAAATTAATAGCTATAAAGGAAATGGAACACAAAGAAAAGATAGAGGATTTGAAGGGAGATTATGGTCAAATTACTTGGGGGTCACAAATTAGGACCTATGTATTCCATCCCTATACCATGGTAAAAGATCACAGAACCAATTTTGAAATTGGAAATGTACAGCAGGTATTAGACGGAGACTTAGATCCTTTCATAAATGAATATCTTAAACAAAATGCCTAAGATACATTAGGTATATATATTGATTAGAAGGCCTTGGATTTCTCCTACGCAAGAGAGGACATCTAGGCCTTTTTTTTCGTTGTCTAAAATTTCATCAGTTAAATCAAGAAGTTTTTCGTCGATTTTTTTTACTATTTTAAATATTTTTGAGCGACCTCCACGTCTAAAACCACCTTGTTTTTCAAGTTTAAGTCCGTGATCGACAGCTTCAGATACAAACTCTTTGACCATTTTTTTGTAATCAATTAGATTTGCTATTGTTTGTTTTTCGGCAAGCTTTTTTCCTTGTTTATCTATGTGATCTAATAATTCATTGAATCTTTCATTTTGGCGATCTTCTCTTTTTTGATTCATCATTTCTTGAAATACGACGCTATCGCCTGATTTTATTTCACCAGCTTTTTGATTACTAGACACACCAGATGATGGTTTTATCTTATCAATTTTCATATAATAATCCACCTTTGCTTAGACTAAGAACACCCCATGGTAATTGCAAAGCCATGGGGTGACATTTATTGTAGTATATTTTTATTTTGGTTTATTGCTGAAGTAATCTCATAATCCCTTGTGGCAATTGATTTGCTTGAGATAACATAGCTGTGGCAGCTTGATTTATTATATTGTCTTTTGTAAATCCAGACATCTCAAGAGCCATATCAGTATCTCTGATTCGAGATTCAGCAGCAGTTAAGTTTTCACGAGTAGCGCCAAGGCTAGTAACGGTATGTTCTAATCTATTTTGATAAGCACCAAGGCTAGAACGCTGTTCTGAAACTTGTTTAATAGCTTGATCTATAAGACGGAATGCTTCGTTAGCACTGTCTGTACTGCTGATTTGAACATCTCTAAGTGTTTTATTAATGTAATTGCCTTCTTTGTCTTTAGCTCCAGAGCCAAGAGAACGAGAGCTCATATCGCCAACATTTACATTCATTATCTGTCCTATATTAGCACCAATTTGAAGATCTAAACCTCTAAATAAATTTGTCATTCCAAGATCAGCAGCTGCTGTAGATTTTTCTTCATCCATTCTTAGTTTGTAATTACTTTTTATAGCAAATCTTTGTTTTGCTTCATCGTATTTTACATCAAATTTATTAGTTCCAGCGATTATATCGTTTAAAAATTTAGCTTTAGATAAATCACTAGAATCAGGATAACCTTTAGCAGTCATTTGACCTGTAGTAAGGTTGTTCACAGCATCTATTAAACTTCCTTGTTTAGCTGTTTTAGCTAATGCAGAGAAGTTAGCAGCCGTAGGATCTGCTACAAATCGTGAGTAAGGAGTACTTTCTTTATCTACTACAAATGATGGTAGACTCGTTGAACCTGTAGTTTTTTCTTTTAAAACTATCTTGCCAGCATGTAGACTCGCTGTAAAGTCAGATCCAGTATCTGCATTTATTGCAGCTATGACATTTGATTGTAGATCTTTTACTTGATCGTCAATAGTAGCGCCAGTTCCAATTCGGAATTCATTAGCACCAGGAGTCGCTGTAGCAGCTACTGCAGTATAAGTTTTATCTCCAACTCTAAGTACATCACCAGGAATTAAGTTTTGAGTGAATACTGCAGAGTACTTAGCAGAAGTCTCGCCAGCTGCACCACCATTTACTATAGTAGGAGCATTTAATCCCATAGCTGATTGAACAGCAGCAGCATCTGCACCAGATACAGTGATACTTAGAGTAGCATCAGTTCCAGCTTCCATAGTTTCTATATTTATCTTACTTCCTGACAATTCAACATATGCAACAGATGACAATTTATTTCCAAACTCATCAACAGCATTGTTATACAAGTTAAGCACATCTTCTTTTGTAGAACTAGAAGAAAGTGATTTTAGAGCTGCATTGTCTACTTTGTAGTCTGTTCCGTTTACTTTTATAGAAACTTCATTTCCTATAGAAGTAAGGTTTAGTGGTGTTACACTGAAATCGGGGATATCAGATGTTCCAGCCATTTTTGCAGTAGATCCTTGTTGATAAGGCTTGTCTACTCCTATACTGATATATTCTTTTTCATTTATGTTTGTATCTACCCCTATGATTTGATTCTTTACATCTTGAGCTAAGTCATGAGCAGTTTTTCCAACTGAACCATCGTAGTCTCTTTGACTCAAATTAGCTGTAATTTTTATATCATCAGCCATAGTCAAGCTCAAAACATTATTTGCATCAAGTCCAGAAGCAACGATGTTTACGTTATTAGTTGGTGATGTGATTTTCACATCGCTAGTTGCATATATTTCATTTGAACTTCTAGCACCATTTAATAAATCCAATTGGTTGAATTCTGTGTTCGCAGAGATTCTATCGATTTCGTCTATTAATTGAGAAACCTCTTTTTGGATTCCTTCACGGTCCTCATTTGTATTTGTATCATTTGATGATTGCACAGCTAGTTCTCTCATACGCTGTAGCATAGAGTGAACTTCTGCAAGCGCTCCTTCTGATGTTTGAATTAATGAAATACCATCTAGTGCATTTCTTTCAGCCATCTGTAAACCTCTAATTTGTGAACGCATTTTTTCAGAAATTGCCAAACCAGCAGCATCATCAGCTGCACGATTGATTCGAAGTCCCGAAGATAATTTCTCGAGATGCTTAGTCATCGTTGTTTGGTTCATTGAAAGATTACGATAGGCATTTAAAGCCTGAATATTATGATTGATTCGCATAAACTCTCTCTCCTTTACTATCCATTTCTTTTACTAAACGATTAATAGCCGTAGCCGTCATAAGCAAGTACTTTTTTATTTACACGAGAAGTATCTTCACTGCCTCGTTCGAGAGCTATTTTCCAGCCTTCGCTGATTTCACCTACAATACGTTTTACAATTTTAATCAAAGAAATGTCTTTTTTTAAATTTGCTTGAATAAGGGTTTCCGCACAATAATTGTAGAGGTTGTCAAGCTGATCTGCTAGTGGACCGACCTCGTACTTTAGTCCTGCGCCTAATCGATACAGGATATCATTGCAAGCTTGTATTTTACGGTTTGCCTTAAAATAAGATTTGTGTTCGATCAGATCGCAAGCTTCGTCAAGCTTGTCGATACATGCTTCGTACAGGATACTTGTAAGTTCTTGTGGCATCATTTCGCTAATTTCTTGTTCTGTAAGCTCCTTGTACACTTACTTCACCTCCAAAATTCTTCTCACTAATTCTATCGTCAATCTATAAGTAAATCTTAAGCTTTTTGACTATATTTTCTTTACTCAATACAGTTCACCCTCTAATTCTTCTATGAGAATCAATATTTCAGCTATTACAGAATAGAGCTGAGGGGGAACCGAATCACCAAGGTCTAAATCGATTAGATTTGCGACTAGTGAAGGATCTTCTTGCATTGGAATATTATTTTTTTTTGCTAGCTCTATTATTTTTTCTGCAAGCATACCTTTTCCGTGAGCTTTTACTTCTGGTAGCCCCGAATCAGTATCTCCATACTTTATGGCAACGGCTGATTCACCTTGAACTTCTTTTTTCTTTTTGAAATTAAATTTTTTATAAATCATATCGACCAAGACGCTCCTTTCGTATCAATATTGTAAATCAAATATGGATCATCTTCAGGAGTATTAGATTTATCAGAAACTACTTCACTTTTAAGATTGTTAAAAGAAATATCTTCGATATTATACCCAATTTCTTGGAGATGCATCTTGAACTTTTCTGCATTAGCTTTTGCATTTTCAAGAGAATTAAGATGATTGTTCTTTAGGGTTAATTTTAAATTTCTATTTTTTATTTCGACAAGTATTCCAGTTTCACCAAGTCTAGGAGTGTCTATTAAGAAATATAAATTTGTATTTTCCCAATCAATTCTATCACCATTACGTCTACTATTTAGAAACACTTTTAGCTTCCCTTGTTCCTCACTCAATTGTATAGGAAGTGAGAAATACATCATTTGTTGATTTGAATTATTATCAGCTTTACTTAGTAATTGTTGCCCAGTCGTTTGATCTATTGCTTGTGAAACGGAGCTTGAATCTTTTTCAGACCATTTCAGCAATGCTCCCTTTAGCGTCTCTTCAGCTTGTTTTATAAGTTCTGGATCGTCAGATGCAAGTCCAGATGCTATATCGCTATCGTAATTAAGCCCATTAGAACGGATTAACTCAAATACATTTTTGGAAGATGGTTTAGAGATTGCATTTTTAGTTACATCATATATTAATTCGCGCTCTACTAAGCTTTTTAAATTTTGTCTTTTCAATACTTCTCTTTGAGCAATTACCATATGCATAGCTTTAGATGTTGATGGCTTAAAGACCATTTTGTCTAATTCTTTTTGAACAGAACCTAGAATTTTAGCAGCTTCACTATTTTGTCCTTGCTGTAAAAATTTCTGAGCTTTAGCTAAATCACTTGAAAAACCTATTAGTTTTCGCTCAGTTTTCATGTCAGTGTATAATAGAAGCTCACTTTTATTTAGCATTTTATCAAATTTCGCTATGGCTTTTTCGAGAGTTTCTTTAGTATGACGATGTATAGGCTGTCTTGTGCTTTCGGCTAACTGCTTTATGGAGTTTATGGTAGTTGATAAGTCACGTTTCATCGATGCAAAATCTTTTTCTACTTTTTTCATTTTTTCAGTGATAGTTGTTACTATAAAATCTTTAGTCCCTATATCTAAAGGATTTAGAATTTCTTTTATTTCTGGTGAAGCTAAAATATTATCAGAATCAGAAACTTGATTTGAAGGATTATCGAATTTTTTATCAATTTCTTCAGCTTTAGACTTATCAACTTTAAGAGATTCACTTTCAGACTTAAATTTATTTTCTACATCATTGATTTCTTTTAGAGATTTACCCACAGCTCTTTGACTATATCCAAGCTTTGCACTTTGAGAACCAGATTTTAGAATAGAAGAAAGTTTCTCTTTTATTTCATCGGGAAATGGCAAACTATCAAGTGTGTTTTGAGCTTTTTTGAAACCCTGTGGCTCATTCAAATCAGATTTTATTTGTTCAAATCCTTTAGATAAATCTATTGGATTATTTAAATTATCTTCATTAGCTGACAAATTAGAAAAATTTTCTATATCTAGTTTCAAATTATCGATAGTATCTATAAGTGTAGATTTAAAGGATTCAAATGTTTCATTGTCGATCGATTGAAGATTTTGTACATACTTAATATTTTCTTCTAAAGCTTTTATCATCGTATTTATAGCTGTTGAGTCCATATTTTTACCTGATAGTATCTGTGCTTTTTCTAAGGCATTTGAAATAGAGTCTAATATCGATTGCTGATCTGAAGTTATAGCTTTTGAAATTGCTGATAGATCTATAGATTCAAGAGAATCATGATTTCTGATATTACTTAGCTGATTGGTTAGTACTTTTTCTAAGCTTGGCAATTGCTGGTGTATCAAATCGCCAATATCTAGCCTAGCTTTGTTAACAGCTTCGTTTATCATTTCGATTTTTTGTTCAGGAGATGTAAAATTTTGATCAGATGCATCTAGCATATTTTCTAAATTTCTTATAATTTCAGTTGCTTTTCTAGATATCAAATCATTTTCACCTTGTTTTATGACATCTATGGTTTCATTTAATTGAAGATTTACCTGAAGTAATTTAGATAAACTATCAATTGTGGTTTGAATTTTTGAATGAAAACTAGGGTCTAATTTAGCAGATTGGTGAATTTGTCTTATAGTCAAGGCATCATTTAATTTAGAATTTAAGGGGCTAGTTTTAGTACTTACTTTGTCCGATATCAAATCAGAGGAGCTATCTTTATTAGCAATTATTTTAGATTTAGAAGCTTCACTATCGGCTGGTTTAAATCTATAATCCGAGGAACTAGTTTCGCTATCGACTGGTTTAGACCTAGAATCCGAAGAACTGGTTTCACTATCGACAACTTTAGAGATAGAATCTAAATTACTAACTTCTTTGGTCAAAACTTTAAAATTTGATTTTGAAGTACCATTTTCAATATTATTTGCGTTAGTATTTGTTTTTGTGATTTTTGATTCTAAATTTGAATTACTTGAATCAACTATTTTAGTAGCGGTGCTGCTCTCTTTATGTTGGTGCTCAAGTATTGGCTTTAGTTCCGATTTTAGCTGTTTTAGTACGTTGTTTAAAGGTATTTCAGCTTGACGTCTAAGACCAAATTGACTTAAATTTTTAGCTTTATTTAGAGAGAGCGCAATTTTGTTCTTTAAACTTTTTTGTATGGGTTCAGGAATGTCTTTATGAGTTAATAGTTTTTCTTCTATCAAATTTATAGTTTTTTTCACATTTTTACTTTCATTAAAAGTAGATTCAATTTCATTTAGTGTAGCATTTAGAGGTATTTTTGATCTTACGTCGACATTGTCATCAATAGTGCTCATTTTATTTAGATTATTATAGAGATTCTTTAATTCATCTTGAAAAGCAGAACGAAGCCATTTTTTTACTGGTAGAGTTTCATTACTATTTTTCAAAATATCATCGAATTTTGATTTTATTTCTTCAAGAGATTTGCTACTTTCAAGTGAAGTTTTTAAAGTATCAACCAATTTAGAAAGTCTTTCATGATTTTCGAGCGAGATTGATTTTTCAGTTTCTACATTGATTTTAGATTCGGCAAATTCTATTAAAGTGTCAGCTACTTGTTCGAGTTTTGATAGTGCTACTGCCGGCTTTCCAATGGAATCAAGAGTTTTTAGTGGTTCTAATAAATCTATTGATTTTTTTATAATTTCATCTTTAAATTCTTGAGATATTGTTATATCCTTAGAAAAATTTTCTCTTATGGAGTTTTCAAAAACACTTAATTCTTTTGAGTGCAAGGCCGAATCTTTAGCAGCAACTATTTCTGATTTAATCCAATCTGTGGAAATTTTTAAATTTGTAGCATTTTGCTCTAATTGCTGTTTAACTTCGGATACTCTTAGTTCAGATAAGGACTTTACAACATTTAGAGCATCGGATTTTGATTCTATATTATTTATAGATATTTTAGCGGATTCAAAATTTCTTTTTGGTAGTTCTTTTATACTTGCTTCTAAAAGTTTCTCTTTTATGATTTTAATATTTGGAGATTCTTCAGATAGAAGACGTGCCTTTATGTTACTGAATTTAGGTTCTAGATTCTTGTAAGATTCTTCTACTTCTCTTGTCAAAATTTTATTTTCTAAAATTTTACTTTCAGAAACAATAGATTCTAATTCTTTAGTTACATCTGATATTAGTGCTTTTAAAGTATTAGTATTTTCAACTAATTCATTCCTAGCAGGTGGATTATTTAGAGCTTTGTGTATTTTTTCGCTAAATACATTTTCTAGAGGTAGTCCTTTTTTATGCGTCATAAGCAAAGTTATGATTTTTTTATCTATAGAACCAGAAGCTTCATTTATGAATTTCGAAATATGATTTAAATTATCAGCAGAAAGCTTTACACCGTTATCTTTTAGAACTGATAACGCTTTCAAAATTTCCGGACTAGATTTGATATTTTGGTTTTGAAGAGCTGTTTCTATAGAAACATTTTGAGTATCATTATTAATAGTATTTGATGATTCAAATCCCTTTATAGGGTCTATTATCAATGTTTTTTCACCAGAGCTAGACTCTTGTATTTCAATTAGCTTGAATGAAAAATTTTCAGTTTCAGGCAGAGGTTTTTCAGAACGAACTCGATAACTATTAGAGCCTACTTTTACTTCAGCTTCATTTTCTGATATTTTATCTACTATTTCGCCGCGCATTAGTTGTTCGCTTGATTTTACTTTTCCTGATGTTATATTTTGAATTTGATTTGTTATTTTCATAGAATCTTGAATAGACATACACTTTTCCTCCTAAATCTTCTATTAATATTATCGGAAGAATTGATAGAATAATCAATGGATATATGTAGATTTTGATTTGTGTTTTCAGAAGTGGAGAAAAACTAGGAAGTGGTGAAATAAAAAAAGAATATCCGGGGGAGGACATTCTTTAATCTTCGCTCGCAGAGGGGTCTGCTAAGCGGAATATAGTAAGACATCAGCGGCAACTTTAGTCTTACATTAACCATGCTAAGGTTTCTTGTTATGGACACCTTTATAATCTCAAATGGAGATGACACAATGTCAACAGATAAAAATAATTTTTTTTTTAATAAATAAAATGAAACGTTGGGTCGACCTCATGTTTTTTGAGTGAAAACAAGTAAACATTATAAATTATTGATGATAAATTTCGAAAATAACGGAGAGATCTTGAATTATGATTAAAATATAAGGCTTTTAACGGCAAAGAAAAGCATTCTAAAGTAAAATAAAGGAAAAAGGATGTGTGAAAAGAAATTGATGAGGTTTTATATGCATTAAATTAGGGACAGGAAAACTAAGTGGTTTCCTGTTTTTTTTAGCTTAGAGAATGATAAGTATTATTGATTGTGATATTTGTAGGAGGGAGTGGAAAAAATTATGAAAATTGGTGAAAAAATAAAGGCAATGAGGTTGAACAAACAGCTAAAGCAGATTGATTTAGCAAAAAAAGCGCATATATCGAATACGTATTTATCAGACATTGAATTAGGTAGGGTGAATCCGTCTTTACAGACACTAGAAAAAATATCCACAGCACTCGAGGTAGACTCTAAACTGCTCTTTGATAAAAAAATAGATAGTGAAACAGATATAGAGCAGTACATGAATTATAAAAAATTTATGTTTTTTTTTAATCACATACAAGAGGGAATAATAGTTATGGATATTTCAGGTAATATTTTGGAAGTAAATGCTAAATTTTGTGAAATGACGGGTTTTGTAAAGAAAAATCTAATTGGAAATAGTTTGAAGAAATATATTTGTCCAATGAATTATTGGAAAGTTAGAGATTTGGTTTATAAGAACTATCATAATAAAATTATATTTGAAGAAGAACTTTATAAAAAAGAGGATAAAGAAGTGGTTTGTTTTAGAATAAATTTACAAAAAATTAAGTCATCTAGCGAAGAGTATTTGATAGCATTTGTGGAAAAGCAATTATGATTAGAATACATTTTCAGAAAAAAATGACTCAAGGGTAAGCCTATGTTATAATGAAGGGTAATTGTGAATAAGGGGGATTTTTTATGACAATAGTGGAGCAATTGATTAAAGAACTTGGTTTGCAAAAAGTTCAAGTTGAAAATGTTATTACGATGATAGACGAAGGTAGTACGATTCCATTCATTGCGAGATATAGGAAAGAGCAGACTGGTGAGATGGATGATCAACAACTTCGAAAATTCGATGAGAGATTGACCTATCTTCGAAATCTTGAAAGCAGAAAAGAAGAAGTAATGAGAATCATAGCAGAACAAGAAAAATTGACACCAGAGCTAAAAAAAGCGATAGAGATGGCTCAAAACCTTCAGCGTGTAGAGGACTTATATCTTCCTTATAAGAAAAAGAAAAGAACTAGGGCCACTATAGCTAAAGAAAAAGGTTTAGAACCATTAGCAGATATTATTTGGATTCAAGATAAAAATACAGTATTGTCAGAAGAGGCAAAAAAATTCATAGATATAGAAAAAGAGATATTGAGTGAAGAAGAGGCAATAAAAGGCGCGGAAGATATACTAGCAGAAAGAATATCTGATACTGCTGATTACAGAGATGCACTTAGAAAAATTATGTATAACCAAGGTTTAGTGCAATCAAAAGCATCCAAAAAAGAGGAAGAATCAGTATACGAGATGTATTATGATTATAGTGAACCTGTAAATAAGATTGTAAATCACAGGATATTAGCACTAAATAGGGGCGAAAAAGAAAAGTTATTGAAAGTAAAAATTGAATTGGACGAGGAGATTGCAATAAATTATATTTCAAGACAAATAATTAAGCAGTCAAATGTAGATATTGAGAAGGCAATGGATGAAGTAGTTAGAGATAGCTATAAAAGACTCATACAGCCTTCGATTGAGAGAGAACTAAGAAAAGCTCTTTCAGAAAGGGCAGAGGAAAGTGCAATTGAAATTTTTGCTCAGAATTTGAAGCCATTGTTGCTTCAAGCGCCAGTTAAGGATACAGTATGTCTATCTTGTGACCCTGGTTTTGCACATGGTTGTAAGTTAGCGGTTATAGATGGAACTGGAAAACTTTTAGATAATGCAGTAATTTATCCTGTAGAGCCTAGAAAGAGATTAGAACAAGCTGAGGCAACTGTTAGAGGTTTTATAGAAAAATATAATGTGAAGCTCATTGCTATTGGAAATGGAACTGCATCTAGAGAGACAGAATCTTTTATAGCACAATTATTGGCCAAAATAGATAGAGAAGTTTACTATACAATAGTAAGTGAATCAGGAGCATCTGTATATTCGGCTTCAAAATTAGCTTCGGAGGAATATCCTGACTTAGATGTAGAGACGAGAGGTGCTATATCTATAGGACGAAGATTACAAGATCCACTAGCAGAATTGGTGAAGATAGATCCGAAGGCAATTGGGGTTGGGCAATATCAACATGATGTAAATCAAAAACAATTGGGAGAATCACTTAGTATAGTTGTAGAAGATTGTGTAAATCATGTGGGTGTAGACTTAAATACTGCATCTCCATCACTTTTGACTTATATATCTGGTATAAATAAGACGATTGCAAAAAATGTAGTAGAATACAGAGAAGAGAACGGTAAGTTTAAAAATAGAAAGGAACTATTGAAAGTTCCGAGGCTTGGAAAGAAAGCTTTTGAGCAATGTGCAGGATTTTTAAGAATATCAGATGGAGCTATAGTGTTTGACAATACATCAGTACACCCTGAATCGTATTCGGCAGCAGAGCAATTGATAAAAGTACTTGGATATACTGAAGAAGAACTGCGAAGTGGTAAGCTTCAGGATATTGAAACTAAGATATTGTTAAGGACGAAGTCAAAGACATTATCAGAGGCTACAAAGATAATGGCAGAAGAGCTTAATGTTGGTGCCCCAACATTAAAAGACATAGTAGCAGAGATAAAAAAACCTGGAAGAGATCCAAGAGATGAGATGCCAAAACCAGTATTTAGAAGTGATGTATTGTCTCTTAAAGATTTAAAAGAAGGCATGGTTATGAAGGGAACTGTTAGAAATGTGGTTGATTTTGGTGCTTTTGTGGATATAGGAGTACATGATGACGGACTTGTCCACATTTCGCAGCTAGCAAACAAGTATGTGAAACATCCATTGGATATAGTTTCTGTAGGCGATGTTGTCGATGTAAAGATAATAGAATTGGATATAAAGAAAAAGAGAATTGCGCTTACTATGAAAGATGTATAAATCATGACTTGTATTGTTTTAAACTTATTCTCAGCGATGTGTTAAGTACATGAGAGCGTTTTCTCGAAACAAAACCATAAAAATTTATTAAAATTTAGTAAAACATGTATTATATTCAAAAAAATAAGTTATAATTGTTAGTAAATAAACTTAAAGGAGGTGAAATAATGACTTCGAATACAGCAGAATTGATGGGTGGATTATTTGCTTCAGGTTTTTTCATGTTTTTCATGATTGTGTTTTATGTGATCAATGCATTGACGTACTATAAAATTGCTGAAAAAGCTGGGCTTGATAACGCTTGGATTGCATTTATTCCGTTTTTACAATTTATTATTATGTTCCATGTTATAGATAAGAGTGCTTGGTGGTTACTTATATATATAGTACCATTTGTAAATGTTATAGCATCTATTATATTTATGTATCAATTCATGGACAGTTTTGAAATTCCTGGAGTGATAATAATATTGTCATTCTTCGTGCCATTTCTTATGCAAGGTATTTTCTTGTATATGGCATTTTCAGGAAATTGTGCTTACAAGAGAACAAATCGTTTCCAAGTTAAATACTAAATTTGACATGGAAGTGAGAGTTCCGTATTTTATAATTATGTGAGCGTGTTTAACTAAACAAAGATATGTTGACTGCTTTGAAGAATGCATAAATAAGCAATTGATATATTGGGAATAAAAAAAGATATATAGACTGCGTATTTAACTTTTTTAGAAGGAAAAATATGCAGTCTATTTTTATGTAGTTTTTTCAGCGCAGTGCGAAACTATCACGCCTTTGGGCGCCGGGAGTTTTCACAATTGTTTTTGTAGTGCAATAAGTTCTTTACATATTTACAGGAATTATATAAAATAGAAACATTGAAAACGTGTAGCGGTGAATTTTTTAAGGAGTGAAGATATGTCAGAGAAGACTATTGCGAGTAATGGATGCCCTATTTTTGTACCAACATCTGAAAGACGTCCACTAAGAGAAATTGAAAAGAGTTTGACAAAAAAATTTAGAAGACAATTATGGTCGAAATTTATAAAGGGGATAAAAGAATTTAATCTAATAGAGCCGGGAGATAAGGTTGCAGTTGCAATTTCAGGTGGTAAAGATAGTTTGGTTATGGGTAAACTATTTCAGGAATTAGTAAAGCATAAGTTAGTTGATTTTGAAATAGTACTTTTGACTATGGATCCGGGGTATCACCCAGATATAAGAGAATTGCATGAGGAGAACTGTGATATTTTAAATCTCCATGCTCATATATACGAGTCTAAATTGTTTAATGTTGTTGGTGAAATTGCAGGAGATATGCCGTGCTATATGTGTGCACGTATGAGAAGAGGTAACCTCTATGCTAAAGCTCAAGAGCTTGGATGTAACAAACTTGCTCTTGGCCACCACTTTGATGACGTAATAGAAACTAATTTATTAAATGTGTTGTATGCAGGTTGTTTTAAAACGATGATGCCGAAGATAAAAGCTCAAAATTTTGAAAATATGGAGCTCATAAGACCCATGATATATATTAGAGAAGATGACATTATAAAGTGGGCAGATTATTGTGGGATAACACCGCTAAATTGTGCTTGTATGGTTGCGGCTAAGAAAATATCTGGTAAGCGATATGAGGTAAAGGATCTGATAAAAAAACTTAAGGAAGATAATCCTACAGTTGAGCAAAATATATTTAAGTCAGCTATGAATGTAGAGCTAGGGGCTATACTAGGATATAAAAAGGATGGGAAACACCATAGTTTTTTAGAAAATTATTAGATATTTGTCGGTCAAAGTGTGTAAATACTGGGGTATTTGCACACTTGTTTTTTTGTTCACAGGGAAACCCTTTACTTCTAAAAACACCGTAGGCAAGCTAGATAAAGTGTGGTACAATAAAAAAGTCAGTGAAAAATTCACTACGAGTCGTTAACAAGGCTATTGGACAGATATACAAAATTTAGTTGACGATAAGAGGTTAAGCAGTATGTTATAGAAAGGGGTATTGTGATGATTTATTCAACAGAAGTACAAAACATGTGTCCTGTTGCGAAAGGTGCTAACCATCCATCAGCGCCAATCCCAGAAGAAGGTAAATGGGTAAGAGCAAAGGAAGTAACAGATATTTCAGGTTTAACACACGGGGTAGGCTGGTGTGCACCACAGCAAGGAGCCTGTAAATTGACATTGAATGTAAAAGATGGAATCATTCAAGAAGCTTTAGTGGAGACTATCGGATGTTCTGGTATGACTCACTCGGCAGCAATGGCTTCAGAAATCTTACCAGGTAAGACTATTTTAGAAGCGCTTAATACAGATTTAGTATGTGATGCGATCAATACAGCGATGAGAGAATTATTCCTTCAAATCGTTTATGGACGTACACAAACAGCTTTCTCAGAAGGCGGATTGCCAGTAGGAGCAGGTCTTGAAGATTTAGGTAAAGGACTTCGTTCACAAGTAGGTACAATGTATGGAACTCTAGAAAAGGGACCACGTTACCTAGAAATGGCAGAAGGTTATGTAACAAACGTTGCATTAGATGAAAATGACGAAATTATTGGATACAAATTCGTTCACCTTGGAAAGATGATGGAAATGATCGCTAAGGGTGAAGAAGCAGCTGCAGCAATGGAAAAAGCAACTGGTCAATACGGTCGTTTCGACGATGCAGTAAGAGTAATTGATCCACGTCATAAATAATCTAAGAGAGGAGGCAATATAATGGCATTATTTGAAAGTTACGAAAGAAGAATAGATAAAATAAATGAAGTATTAAAGGCAAATGGGATTGCTTCATTAGAAGAGGCAAAGAAAATTTGTGATGATAAAGGTATAGATGTACATGAGATAGTAAAATCAGTACAACCAATTTGTTTTGAAAATGCATGTTGGGCATACACTATGGGTGCTGCAATTGCAATAAAAAGAGGAATTACAAAAGCGGCAGAGGCTGCAAGCGTTGTCGGGGAAGGCTTACAAGCATTTTGTATTCCAGGTTCGGTAGCAGATCAAAGAGATGTAGGAATTGGTCATGGTAATTTAGCAGCTATGCTTCTTAGAGAAGAAACAAAGTGTTTTGCGTTCTTAGCAGGACATGAATCATTTGCAGCAGCTGAAGGTGCTATTGGTATAGCTAGATCAGCTAATAAAGTTAGACAAGAACCACTTAGAGTTATATTAAATGGTCTTGGAAAAGATGCTGCTCTTATCATTTCTAGAATCAATGGATTTACTTATGTGAGAACAGAGTTTGACTATGATTCAGGAGAAGTAAAAGTTGTAAAAGAGACTTCATACTCAAAAGGTGAAAGAGCAAAAGTAAAATGTTATGGTGCAGACGATGTTCGTGAAGGTGTTGCTATAATGCATAGAGAAGGCGTAGATGTATCTATAACTGGAAACTCTACAAACCCAACTCGTTTCCAACACCCAGTTGCTGGAACGTACAAAAAAGAATGTCTTGAGCAAGGCAAAAAATATTTCTCAGTAGCATCAGGTGGTGGAACTGGTAGAACTCTTCACCCAGATAATATGGCTGCAGGTCCAGCTTCATATGGTATGACTGATACTATGGGAAGAATGCACTCAGATGCACAATTTGCAGGATCATCATCAGTACCAGCTCACGTTGAAATGATGGGATTCTTGGGAATGGGTAACAATCCAATGGTTGGTGCAACAGTTGCAGTTGCAGTTGCTATTGAAGAAGCTAAATAAGCTTAGCTGACTTTAATAAATTATAAATTTATAGCTTTCAAATCTTGATGTCATTTAATCATATATGTTAATTGGCAGAGATTTGAAAGCTTTTTATTTGGGGAAATTAGATGTATTATCACATAATTTCACACAATGTTTTGAAAAAATAGCGATAAGTTCATGCTATACTAGGTTAAAAGATACAATGCGGGTATCATGTACATAAAATTATATTTTAGTTTTGGGAGGGTAATATGTATACGATTTATCTAGTTGATGATGAGAAAAATTTAAATGATCTTCTAACATTTCACCTCAAAAATGAAGGGTGGAATATAAGGAGCTTTTACTCTGGTATGGAAGCTTTGGATCATATTCAAGACGAAGTTGATTTGTGGGTATTGGATATAATGATGCCTCAAATAGATGGATATACTCTTATAAAAAAAGTAAAAGAACACCATTCAGATGTTCCAGTTATATTTATTTCAGCTAGAGACAGTGATATAGATAGGGTCGTTGGACTTGAATTTGGCAGTGAAGATTATATTACTAAGCCGTTTTTGCCTAGAGAGTTGATACTTAGAATAAAAAAAATCTTGGAGAGAGCAAATGGCAATGGCAAAACTTCTGAGAATAAAATCATAGGGAGTAATTGCGAAATATTATATGACAATAGGCTTGTAAGGAAAAATGGACAAAGTATAGAACTTACTTCTAAAGAATATGACTTGGTTGAAGTTTTTACAAAAAATGCAAATAAAGCATTTTCACGAGAAGAATTACTTGATTTGGTTTGGGGAAGAGATTATTTTGGAAGCGATAGAGTTGTTGATGACTTAGTCAGAAGGGTTAGAAAAAAATTACCTGAATTTGAATTAGAGACTGTTTATGGTTACGGTTATAGGTGGTGTGGATATGAGTAAAAAATCTATATTTACTAGATTTTTAGCGAGTTTTTTGGTCATAACAAGTATATTTTTACTAATTACTGGTGTATTTTTTTATAAATATATAAACGGATATTTTTACAACGAAAGCTATAAGATAATAAAATCATCACAGGACACTAATTTACAATTATATGAGACATTTTTAGGGAAATTAAAGTACAATCAACTGAATGAAACTGAGAAACGTTTGAAATCAAATTATGACCAAGATGAAGCGAACGATGAAAGAATAAAAAAGAAATTAGAATATGCACTTAAATTAGAGGCTAGTCCTAGAGTACTGAAAGATAAAAGAGCTGTAAGTCATACCTTCTTTTGGATTGATGATAAGGGAAAATTACGATGGATAAATCAATTGCCAGTAGCTGCTCAAAAATATGCAGGAAAACTAATCAAAAAAATAGAAGATAATGAAGAATACTTGAAAAAAGAAGGAAATTTCGAGTATTTAGTAGGCAATCAGACGTTACTCTATAGTATAGGTGAAATTACAAAACATAGTGAAACTCATGAAAAGGCACATTGGCTAGATAATCAGAAAATATATGTAGTTTCTAGCATGTGGAGTAGATATTCTAAAGAAGCTACCAGTAGTTTTTTTGTAGCGTATATAATGTTAGCTATTGTATTTATAAGTGTAGTTAGTTTGATGGTGGGTTATTTTAGTAAGAGAATGAAGAATAAATTTAAAGAATTAGAAAAAAATGCTGAAAAAATAGGAAATCGTGAATGGGAAGATGAATTGATTTTAGATGATAAGTATGAATTTGGAAGGTTATCAGTTATCATGGATAGTGTTCGCTTGCAACTAAATGAATATGATCAGCAGCAAAAACATCAATTTCATGCGATTTCACATGAACTGAAAACACCAATTATGGTCATAAAGGGATATCTAGATAGTATAGTAAGAGGATTGTACCCAAAAGGTAATTTAGAGAGTTCACTTGAAATAGTAGGTCAAGAAACTGACAAGCTTGAAAATATGGTTAAAAATATATTGTATTTAAATAAAATGGACTATTTGAGCAAACGCAAGGATACTATTTCTAAAATAGAAATAAAGCCATTGATACAAGAAGCTGTTGATCGATTTGAGATAGTGAGATCTGAATTGAAGTGGGATATGGTTTTAGAACAAATGCCTGCAAGAGGGACGAAAGAACAGTGGACATTTATACTTGATAATATACTTAGCAATCAAGTGAGATATGCAAAAACAAGAGTGAATATAAGATGGCAATTTGGCGAACTAATAATAGAGAATGATGGAAGACCGATAGAGGTGGATTTAATAGATAAAATATTTGAACCGTTTCACAAAGGAATAGATGGACAAACTGGTTTAGGGCTTTCAATAGTTAAAAGATTGCTTGAAGTAAATGGTTATAAAATAGAGGTGAAGAATCAGGAAAGCTGTGTGGTTTTTAGAATATCAGACTCTTTAGTAAACGATTAATGTAATGCTGATGTTGATGAAATTTTCTATAATCAAGAGTGAATTGAGAGAAGTGTATTACATTACACTTCTCTTTTTTT
>JAOAQY010000214.1 GCA_025210965.1 Tissierellales bacterium | reverse complement strand
ATAGAAGGGGCTGATTTCTAGCACAAGAGAAATGCTACCTATTGCTGTTTTCAAATTGTAATAGATATTTGTGAACTGCAAGTATGAAATGATGTTGACAATTTGGATATGTAATAGTAGAATCAAGATGATTGCGATTAACAAATTGATAAAGGTGATATAAACTCGAGATCTTAAAAATAGAAAACGTATTCAAAAGTTTAGAATAGGTTTTTAAATTATAATATAAAAAATATTAGGGGGCTTATTTATGATTATCAAAATATTGTATCTAATTATTTTTTTACTATTGCTGTTATTTATGGTTAACAAATGGGGTCTAAAGAGGAAGTTGGCTAGCAGATTTAAAAGACATTGGCACTTTCAAATCGTAGCTACGTGTTTTGCTCTGCTTGGTGTGTATGCTATGATAAAGTTTTTGGATGCTAGTTTGAATAGGACATTGTTGTTTTGGATGCTATTTGTTAGCTATGTGATATTAGTATTTTTTACAAATTTAGAAGGAGATTTTACTAAGCCAAATATAGCTCTAAATGCAAAAACTCTTACAATATTATTGTTAGCATTATTTTTTATGCTGAATGTAAAATCGTTAGCTTTTCCAAAACATGGAAATGTATATGAGGTATCTGCAGCTAGTGATACTAGCATGTATAAACGACTTAGCGATGGGCCTATTAAAATTAGAAAGCACCAGATACAAGATGATTTCATTCCTGAAAAATTTTTATCGATAGAGAATGAAAATAATAAGGAATTATTTAGAGAGGTAATTAAAGAAATATCTTTGACGGAATGCAGTTTGTGGACAAAGTCTAAATGTGTTAAATGCGATATAATTGATAGTATATATTCGATATATGTTTATAAGAATGGTTATATATCAATCAGTGTTACAACAGATGAAGTAGATAAGAGGATTTATTATAAAGTAGATGATAATTATGATTTGATGTCAAAACTGCAACCAGTTATTGAAAGTGAGCTTTCTATTTCGAAGGAAAGTTAATGTCAAAATATAAAATGCACGCGGATGGATCTGCTGTGCATTTTTCAATAGCAAAATTTTTAGTAGTATAAAAGAAAGATAGTAATATGTATTTGTGAACTGCAAGTATGAAGTTGAGAATATAGATGCTTTGGATTAACTGTTGAAAGTGTTTTTAAGGTTTATTGTTAGAAGTATGAGAGGAGCGGTAATTTGAAATATACAGAAGAAGATAACTTGGTAATTATAGAGTATGTTTTTAAAGTAATAGAGAATAGAGTGGAGATAAACGAGGCGGTAAATTATTTGCGTGAGAAATGTGATTGTAATGAAAACTCGTTTAAAGAGTGTATAAATAGTATTTCTTGTATGTTGGATGGGAAAAAATATATTAGAACAATAAGTAAGTCTGCAACTAAAATTGCGTACGATTATATTTATAAGCATTATGGAGTCGTACTTTTAGAAAAGGCTTTGAAAGCTACAGATGAACATATAGAATATTATGAGGAGATAAGCCATTATAGGAAGGTTGGCTTAAGAAAACTAAATGAGCAGTATTGGAGAAAAATTGAGAACGCTATAGTGACTTATGATGATGAAGAACTAGTAAAGATTGATTTTCGCGAAGGAAGACAGATAACTATTAAGGTCAGTGGTTATGAGAGAAATCAAGAAGCTAGAAAAGAGTCAATTGATTATCACGGATGTTATTGTCAAGTTTGTGGATTTGATTTTGAAGAGAAGTACGGTGAGTTTGGAAGAGGAATTATACATGTACATCATATAAAACCCCTACATCAAATTGCAGAAGAGTATACTGTAAATCCTAAAACAGATTTAATACCAGTGTGTCCTAATTGTCATACAGTGATACATAAAAATGAAGAAAGAACAATAGAGGAAATAAGGAGTGCAATTAAAAAGAATTCTTGATATTTTAACTAAGGTCTTAGATACAGAAGGCATAGTGAAGAGATAAATTCTGTAAAATTTTTATTCATAAAACAATCGAAAGTCTGAACTATTAACGATATGTTTCGCTGGCATGACAATGTTATAATAGTAATGAAAAGTTGTTTGATTAGTAGAGGAGTGAACATATGGAATTTTATGATGTGATATATACGAGAAGAAGTATAAGAAAATATTCGGATAATGAAATACCGAAAGAGGTATTGCAAAAAGTTATTATTGCTGCTGGAAAAGCTCCAAGTGGTAGAAATAGACAAAATTGGAAGTATATTTTGATTGATGATAATGAAATTAGAAGTGAGTTAGTAAAATATTGCTTAGATATTAGGTTTATTATTGAGTGCCCAGTGACAGTGGTTCTATGTAGTCAGATTATACCAGATCATAATAGAGGAGGATTCATGGGAGAGTATGGTTCGCTAATGGATGGTGCCATAACTTTTGATCATTTTACTTTAGCGGCTAGAGCGGAAGGGCTCGGAACATGCTGGATAGGCAGATTCAATAACGATAAAATCAAGAAACTTTTAAATATACCCGATAATTGGAATGTTGTAGCATTATCACCTTTAGGATATCCCAAAGAGGAGAATCAATTTATTCAAAGTAGAAATAGAATGAGTTATGATAAACTTATATCAATGAATTTATTTGATAATTGAAGAAGTGCAAGATTATAGAAGGACGTAATCTAAAAATTTTTTTCGATAGAGATCATACTCAGAAAATTAATAATCTTTAATGAAAAACTAGAATACATTAAAACATTTTATACGAGTGAAGATTAAGAAATTAAATTTGATAACTATAAATATCTTACAACTAATCAAATGGATGAGTTTATTTCTAATTGTATTGGTTTTGTGATTAATAAATTGATAAAGGTGATATAAACTCGAGATTTAAAAATAGAAAACTTATTCAAAAGTTTAGAATAGGTTTTTAAATTATATAAAAGGAATTTAAAATGAAAAAATCAAAAAAATAATTATTATAATGAGTATAGTTTTGGCGGTGCTTGGATTAAGTTTCACATTTAAAGTAAGGCACGATTTAGAAATTATAAATAAATGGGAATCAAAATTTGATCAAGGAATAGAAAATGGAAAGAAAATTTTGTATTCAGAGGATAAAGAAGAGTTGATGAATGATATAGAATCACTCAAAAACTTGGAGTGTATTTCAATTCAAGATGAATTAGATATATTGGATTGTAAAAACGATATATTAAGGCAGATGGTTTATATAGACAGGCATGATGAATTTGGAGATGCTGAGTCGGACTTGGTGATGAAAAAGATATATTTAGTGCATGGTTTTAGTTTTAAGAGTACGTATATACCGGTTGGGTTAGCAAATGTAAGGTATATAGATAAACCAATTTATGTTACATCGCCAAGGATTTCCAGAAACTATGGCGAGAGAACATATACTGAGCGATATGATTTTAGAGATTTGAAGGAGTTATATTCAACATTAAATTCGGTTAATTCATATTCTGAAGAAGATGAAATTCTACAAGCTTATATGGAGTGTATTGGAAAAGAATTTAAAGGTGATGAATATGCAGCTGCTATTGTAACAAATGAATCAGGAGTTGATATTTATAGAGAAATCAAAAAAGCTCGAGAAATAGTTAAAGAATTAAGAGAAGTATTAGAAGAAAATAAACAATACGATCAAGTTAAAGTAAAAATAACAACAGACAAGTATCGTGTTTTTGTTGGGAACAGAAAATATATTGCTTGTTATGTTCCAACTAGATTTAAGTTTTGTGAAATTCATGGAATCGGTGGAAATGAAGTAAATGATGTTATCGAAATATAGATGTTAGAAATATTAATACTACTTATACAAGTAAAATCAAGGAGGAAAAAATGCGAATT
>JAOAQY010000213.1 GCA_025210965.1 Tissierellales bacterium | reverse complement strand
GAGTAGGGACAAGATAGGTATTGTTTGATTATAAACAATAGCGTGATTGTCTATTGTTTTTTTTTATTGCTAAAAATGCTGAGAGATAGATAGGGATTACAAAAATAGAGGAGGAAGTATTATGGATTTTGGATGGTTATCAATTATACCACCGATAGTTGCAATTGTTTTAGCACTTATTACTCAAGAAGTATTGTTATCATTATTCGTTGCAATTTTGATTGGAGCAACTATTTTAGGAGGAAATTTATTAACAGGTTTTACTCAGACACTTAATCATTATATTGTAGGTTCACTAAATGATAGTTGGAATATATCAATACTTATATTTTGTTTAAGTATAGGTGGACTTATAGGAATTTTAAACAGAAATGGTGGGACAAGAGGAATTGGAAATTTAATCGTTTCTAAAGCTAAAAATTCTAGATCATCACTTTTAGCTACATGGGCCATGGGGTTTGTAATATTCTTTGATGATTATGCAAATTCATTGATTGTTGGAAACACAATGAGACCAATTACTGATAGAATGAAAGTTCCAAGAGAAAAATTGGCTTATATAGTTGATTCTACAGCAGCTCCAGTTTCTAGTATAGCACTTATTTCTACTTGGGTAGGTATGGAAATAGGACTTATAAAAGATGGTCTTGCAAATGTCGGAGTTAATATGGAAGCATACGGAGTGTTTTTAGAAACTATTCCATATAGATTTTATAGTTTATTGGGATTAGCTTTTGTATTTTTGATCATTTGGACTGGAAGAGATTTCGGACCAATGGCTAAAGCAGAGCGTAGAGCTAAATCAACTGGAAAAGTATTAGCAGATGGTGCTACTCCTATGGTTTCAGATGAAGCACAAGATTTTGAGAATGAAACAGGAAAATACAGATGGTATAATGCAATAGTACCTATTTTAACAGTAATAGTAGTTACTATAACAGGATTATATGTAAATGGTGGAGGTCTTGAAGGTGCAGGATTGCAAGAAGCATTCGGTAATGCAGATGCAAGTGTAGTACTTCTTTGGGCATCATTTGCAGGTATCATAGTAGCTGGATTGATGACATTAGTACAGAGAATTTTGTCAGTAAAAGAATTAGTAGATGCGTGGGTATCTGGAGTAAAATCAATGACTGTTGCAGCAATGATTCTTACACTAGCATGGTCACTAGGAGCAGTAAATAAAGATTTAGGGACAGCTAAGTTTATAGTTGCACAAGCGCAGCAAATAAATTTACCAGCTAGCTTATTGCCACTTTTGATGTTCTTGGTTCCAGCTGTTATAGCTTTTGCTACTGGAACATCTTGGGGTGCGAATTCTATAGTTATGCCATTGGCAATAGAGCTTGCATTTACAATGGGTGGAGTACCAATGATAGTACCTACTATCGGAGCTGTTTTGACAGGAGCTGTGTTAGGAGATCATTGTTCTCCAGTATCAGATACAACCATAATGTCATCTATGGCGAGTGCTTGTGATCACGTAGCTCATGTTAAGACACAATTACCTTATGCGGTCACGGTAGGTTTGGTTTCAATTGTATTTGGTTTTGTGCCAGCAGGGCTTGGTCTTAATCCATTTATTAGTTTAGGTTTAGGACTTGTAGCACTTTATGCAGTGATAAGAATATTTGGTAAAAAAACCAATGTTGAGGAAGTTTCAATAGACGAGAGTAACGTTAAAACTGCCTAGAAATATTTAAACCCTGTGTATTCAGAATATATTCTTTTGAATGCACGGGGTTTTGTGTTAAAATAAAAGACGGAATAAACTAGTACTTGAAAGGCAGGAATATGGGATGAAGAAAATATTTAAAATCTTGATAGTGATTATGCTATTTGCTTGTTTAGTTGGGTGTGCTGATAGTGAAGTAAAAAAAACTGTAGAGAATTGCTTAAATGCATATAAGACAGGGGATATTTTGTTGGCAGAGAGTTATATGACAGGTATCGAAAATGAAAACTTGATGGAACTAGGACAAAAAGATTTAGATTTATTTTCAGAAGCGTTTACTTATTTAGAATATGAAATTACAGGTGTAGACGTTGAAAGCAAAAGCGCTAAAGCTAAGGTGAAAATAAAAGTTAAAGATATGCCAAAAGCAAATGGGATGCTAATAGATGAGATTTTTAGACTTTCACTTAAAGAGTCAAAATCAGGATTTGATATAGAAGCAGAGCTAAAAAATTTGTATGAAAAGTTTTTATTAGAAGTAGGATATGTGGAAGCTGAATTAGACGTTGAATTGGTTAAAGAAGATGATAAGTGGAAAATTAAGCCAAATTATGATTTTAAAAATAAAATAACGGGCGGTTTGTATTCGAGTGTAGGAATTAAAGCCGAAACAGATGATACGAAAGAGTAATCTATTAAAGTATAAAATCTTTAAACTATTTAGTTTAGAGATTTTTTTTTTCATTTATGGGTAAATTAGTAGTGGGCATGGGAAGATGGTATAGGAGGAGGTTAATTTATGGAAGAGAGAATGAATCGACAAGAGGCATTAGATCAATTAGAGATATTGTCAGCGGAAGCGGCGGAAAAAATGGATGAAACAGGTTGTAAGTACTTAACATTCTCTGTCGATGAAGAATACTATGGAATAAAGATTGAATTTGTTCGAGAAATTATAGGAATACAGCAAATAACTCACGTACCAAACCAATTGGAGTATATAGAAGGGGTTATAAATCTTAGAGGCAAAATTATACCAACTATAGACATTAGAAAAAGATTCGGAAAAGAACTTAGAGAATATGACGATAGAACTTGTATAGTTGTTGTAAACATAGATGATTTAGCAGTAGGGGTTATAGTAGATAGAGTTGTTGAAGTACTAAATCTAAAAGATGACCAAATATCTTTGCCACCACAAGGACATAATGACATAAAAGCGAAATATACAGAGGGTATAGGAAGAGAAGATGGCAAGGTGATAGTGCTTTTGGATTGTGAAAAGATAATTAGACCTGAAGATTTTGATGGTTTATTAAAGTCTGTGGATTAGAGAAAGAGGTGATAGAATGTCGAGTTATTCAAATGAACCTATGTTGGAAATGTATTGTTTAGAAACAAATCAATTAATTGACGAATTAGAGAATATTATAATAGATGCTGAAGAAAAGAGTAGTTTAGAAACTTATATAGATGAAATATTTAGAATCATGCATACTATAAAAGGAAATTCTATGATGATGATGTTTGAAGACATTGGGAATTATGCTCATAGTATAGAAGATTTATTCGATTTTTTTAGAAAGGAAAAACCTGAGAATGTAAATTATTCTAAAGTTACTGATATGGTATTAGAATTAGTTGATTTTACAAAGCAAGAATTAGAAAAAATACAAGAGGGACAAGTGGTTGATGGAGATGCTAAAGGAAAAATTGAGGATGTAAAGACATTTATGTCATCGCTCAAATTTATGAATGATATAGAAGAAGGAGATCAAAAGGAAGAAAAAACAAATGATGAAGATCAAAAATATTATATAAGTTCATTGGATTCTCAAAAAGTTTATACAGGTGAGAGTGAAAGAGCTTATTATATGCGAATATCTTTTCAAGAAGATTGTCAAATGGAAAATATACGTGCATTTACAGCAGTACATAATCTAAAAGAAAAAGCTTATGATATTGTCCACAAACCAGAAGATATAGTGGATGTTGCGGCTATAGACGAAATAGTAAAAAATGGTTTCCAAATAGTTTTTAGAACGAAAGAAAGTGTAGAAAATATAAAAAATTTTGCAGATCATATTCCATTTGCAGCTAAAGTTGATTATTCAGTTTTAGAAGATGGAGAGTATGAAAATTGGTTAGAAGAATTTGAAACGGGATCAAGTCAGAAAAAAGCCACTCAAGCTATAGTTGAGAAAACTAAAAAAGCTCAAGAACATGAGGAAAATCAAGAGAAAAAATTGCCAAAAGTTGAGAAAAAATCAAGTAAAAAGATAGAATCTGATAAGAAGAGTACATCTCAAAACAAAAAGAAACAAGCGTATATAAGCGTTGGGGTAGATAAATTAGATGCACTTATGGATTTAGTTGGAGAACTAGTTGTTTCGGAATCCATGGTAACAAATAATTCTGAGTTGAGAGATGTGGAATTAGATGATTTTTATAAAGCAGCTAGGCAGCATAGGAAAAATATAGTTGATTTACAGGATATAGTCATGAGCATAAGAATGGTACCTCTAGGACCAACATTCCAGAAAATGAATAGAATAGTGAGGGATATTTGCAAAAAAACAGAGAAAAAAGCAGCGTTGAATATAATAGGGCAAGATACAGAAGTTGATAAAAATGTTATTGAGCATATATCAGATCCATTGATGCATCTGATTAGAAATTCAGTAGATCATGGAATAGAGATGCCAGAAGAGAGAGATGCTGAAGGAAAAGATGAAAGAGGAACGGTAACATTAGAAGCTAAACATTCTGGAGGATATGTTTGGATAATAGTGAAAGATGATGGTAAAGGTCTTGACAGAACGGCGATATATAACAAAGCAGTAGATAGAGGGCTAGCTGATCTGCCAGAAGAAAATTATAGTGACAAAGAGATATTTAATTTTATATTGCAGCCAGGATTTTCTACTAATACTGAAGTAACCGAGTTTTCGGGCAGAGGTGTTGGAATGGATGTTGTTGTTAAAAACTTAGAAAAAATAGGTGGCTCAATAATTATAGATTCCGAACTAGGGAAGGGAAGCGAGATGTCTATTAAGATTCCTCTTACATTGGCAATAATAGATGGCATGGTATTGAGAGTTGGAGACTCGAAATTTATACTTCCGATTGCATCTATAAAAGAATCATTTAGACCTAATAAAAAAGATTATTTAGTAGAACCTGATGGTCAAGAAATGATATTGGTGAGAGGAGAGGCTTTCCCAGTAAAAAGAGTGCATGAAAAATTTAACATAAAAGATTGTTTAATAAATGTTATTGAGGGAATAATAGTAATGACAGAACATGAAGATAAAACAGTATGTCTTTTTGTTGATGAGATTGTTGGGCAACAACAAGTAGTTGTAAAGAGTTTATCTTCCTATATGCAAAAAGTAGAGGGGATATCAGGGGGAGCATTACTTGGCGATGGAAGCATTAGTTTGATATTAGACCCATCTGGTGTAATTAATATGTAAAGGGGGAAGACTTATGAAGATATTGATAGCAGAAGACGAATATGTTAGCCGAAAATTCTTGTATAAATTTCTATCTGATTATGGAGAGTGTGACGTTACAGTAGATGGTATGGAAGCAATAGAAGCTTTTTTAATGGCGCTTGACGAAGGAAAACCATATAATTTGATCTGTTTGGATATTATGATGCCAGAAGTAGATGGTTTGAAGGCGTTGAAAACGATAAGACAATTGGAAAAAGAGAGAAATATCCCTAAAGAAAATCGAGCTAGAATCATTATGACTACAGCATTGAATTACACAAAAGAGATAAATGCTGCGTTTGAAGCTGGATCAGAAGCATATGCAGCTAAACCAATTAATACTGAAAAGCTAGTTGCAGTTATGAAAAAACTTAAGTTGATTAACTAATGAAACGCTGAAATTTATTGAAAACATAAATTTCAGCGTTTTTGATGGTTTGGAAAAGTAAATAAACGTGATATAATAATTTTGTAAAAAGATATAGCGACTGAGGAGGAAAAGAAATGACTGAAATTTTAAAATACTTCAAAGAGATATCAGAAATACCTAGAGAATCAGGAAATGAAGATGGAATATGCAAATACTTGGAAGAATTTGCCGCAAAGCATAATCTGGAATATCACAAAGATGAGTACAAAAATGTGATAATAAAAAAAGAAGCAAGTGCAGGTTATGAAAACTCTAAGACAATTATACTTCAAGGTCACACAGACATGGTTTGTGTAAAAACAGCTAAAAGTTCGCATGATTTTGAAAAGGAAGGTATAGAGCTAGTAGAAGAATCAGGATATATTAGTGGAAATCAAACTAGTTTAGGTGCGGATAATGGCATTGCTATAGCGTATTGTTTAGCTATATTATCAAATGATAAATTGAAACATCCTAGATTGGAAGTACTACTTACTTCGGAGGAAGAGACTACAATGGGTGGTGCTGAAAATTTAGACCCAAAATATCTTGATGGCAAAATTTTAATAAACTTGGACTCAGAAGAAGAGGGCATTTTTTTAGTAAGTAGTGCAGGTGGAGTTGAAATAGGTTTAAAATTACCAATAAAATGGGATAATTTAAAAGATAATTATAAGTCTTATAGAATTAAGATAAAAGGACTTTATGGAGGGCACTCAGGTGCAGATATAGATAAGGGCAGAGCTAACTCTAATAAATTAATGGGAAGGTTATTAGAGGGAATAGGCAGCAAAATGAGTATGGAACTGAGTGAAATAAATGGTGGTACAAAGCCAAATGTAATACCAGGAGAAACGATTGCAATTGTATCAATTCCAAGTGAAGAAGAAGGAAAACTTGTTGATTTAATAAGTACATTTAAAGGTATTTATAAGAATGAATTTAAAGTGTCAGAACCTAAATTAGACATTTCATATAAATGTTTGAGTAAACCAGTGGAAAAGGTATTAGATGATGAATCGGCTAAGAAAGCTATAGTATTATTTAATTTATTGCCACATGGAGTTCAAACTATGAGCATGGATATAGAAGGACTAGTTGAGAGTTCTTGTAATTTTGCAATAGTAGAAACTAATGGGAAAAGTATAGACTGTATGATATCGGTTAGAAGTTCTGTTGAAACACTAAGGGATGAAGTCGTTACTAGGATAGATATGGTTTCTGATGTAATGGGTGGGAGTATAGATATACAAAGCCCGTATCCAGCTTGGCAGTATAAAGAGAGTTCATATATCAGAGATTTAATGATAAATGTATACGAAAATAAATATGGGGAAAAACCTCAAATCGAAGCAATACATGCAGGACTCGAATGCGGAATGTTTGATGCTAAAATAGATGATTTAGATGCCATTTCTATAGGGCCGAATATACATGATGCACATACAGTTAATGAAAGAATAGAAATAGAATCAGCAAATAAAGTTTACGATTATTTATTAGAAGTTTTGAGTAAAATCAAATAAGGACAAGAGGGAGAGAATTTGCGAATGCGTATTTTATTGACAAATGATGATGGCATATCTTCACCAGCTTTAGAAATGATGAGAGAGAGATTAGAAAATAGGGGGCATGAAGTGTTTATTGTTGCCCCTAAGGAGAACAAAAGTGCAGTTAGCATGGCCATATCTTTGCATGACGGAGTTAAGGTCAAAAAATTAGATGAAAAAACTTACTGGGTAGATGGAACACCTTGTGATTGTATTCATTTTTGCATTGAAAAGTTATTCAAAAATGAGTCTTTAGATTTAGTTATAAGTGGCATAAACATGGGTTCGAATCTAGGCTATGAGACATTGTATTCAGGCACTGTTGCAGCTGCACGACTTGCGCATATGAAAGGAATCAAATCTATGGCATCGTCATATGATCAAATGCATCCAAGTACCGAGGAATTAGAACTTTGTGCTGATTATACGATAGAGTTTGCACAAAATTATCTCGAAGAAAACCATGATGGCTATTTTGTAAATTACAATATGCCTAGTCCTATTAAAGAAAATCTCGATTGGGTAGAGACCAAAGTTGGAAATAGGTCTTATGATAATCAATTGAATCAAGTAGCGTGTGAAGAAGATGGAATAAAGCATTATTATTATGAGGGAATATTGAAGGATGACTCAGAAGATGAGCATCATGATTCGGTTGCAATTAGAAATGGAAAAATTTCAATTACGAAATTGAAAGCCATCTAGATTGTAATTAGATTGTTACTTTTATTTAAGCTATATTTTACCATAATAGCGTAGAATATAGTTTAAAGGAGTGAATTTTATGAATAAATTGAAGTGGTTGGTTTTAGCAACTAGTTGCGGAATGATTTTTTATGGAATTAGTAGAGGCGAAGGAGCCGTAGTACTCAATAAAGCAATAAATATATGTTTGGAGTGTATAGGAATTGGTTAATTTAAGTAGAGGCGTGAGACGCCGAATCATCCAAATATTAACGGCTATAGGAAGTAATTCATATTTCGAAGGATTTGTAAATGCAACAATTTACAAAGGAAAATCAAAAGCGGTATGCGCTCCTTTTTTGAATTGCTATTCTTGCCCTGGTGCAAGACTAGGGTGTCCTATAGGTTCACTTCAAGCGGTCATGGGAAATATGAGATATAAATTTTCATTTTACGTGATTGGTTTTATGATGCTGATGGGTATTCTTTTGGGGAGGCTGATTTGTGGCATTTTATGTCCATTTGGATTTATTCAAGATATGCTTTATAAAATACCTACTCCAAAGTTTAAGGTACCCAAAATACTGAAGTTTACAAAGTATTTGATATTGATATTTTTTGTAATATTATTTCCTATACTTCTTACAAATGATTTGGGTATGGGTGATCCTTATTTTTGTAAGTACTTGTGCCCAGCTGGAACTCTTGAAGGCGGTATTGTATTAGTCTCATCAAATCCAGGGTTACAGCAATCTGTGGGATGGCTGTTTAATTGGAAATTGTTTTTAGTGGGAGCATTCATACTTTCATCTATATTTTTCTACAGACCATTTTGTAAAGTGATTTGTCCGCTAGGAGCATTTTATGCACTGTTTAACAAAATTAGCTTCTACAAATTAGAAGTAAATGATGAACTGTGTATAAATTGCGGAAAATGTTCTAGAACTTGTAAAATGGATGTAGATCCAAGCAAAACCCCTAATCATAGTGAATGTATTAGATGCGGAGAATGTATTAGCGCATGTCCTACCAAAGCTATAACTACTAATTTAAAGAAATTGAAAAAGCCCTTATCTTAAAAGGGCTTTTTTTAAACCACTTAGTTGAAAGATACATTTTTGTCCTATTATGAATAATGAAGGGAGAATGAATGAAGAATAAAACAATAATTATAGTAGCGAGTTTGATTGGTGCAGGCATTCTGATATTGGCAATAATACTGTATCAGGTATTTGCAAGTGTAGATACTCACACTACTAGAAATAATGAAAACATAGGTAATAAAAAAATTTATTGGGATGACAAAGACATAAGTGATAGTGTTGTAATAGATGAAAATGGTCATTTGCTAATTCATGGAAAGGAATTATTAAAGCACGGATACAAAGGTTCGTGGATTGACAGTACTAGCAAAAGAATGTATTTAGTTTATAAAAAGGCACCGTATTTGCTAGAAAATGAATATCTAGACCAAAGATATACAGAAAATTTAACTATGAATTTGGTTATGGAAAATATAAATGGAAAAAATTATTTAGATTTAACTAACTATAAAATTCTTTTGGGAATTAGAATATATGATGATTTTGAGACTAGTAGTATTTCGATTTATAAGGATTATATTGAATTGGTTAGTGGAAAAGTACTTAGAAACACATATATTAGACCTAGGGCATCATATTTTCATAAAAATTATAGAAAATTGAAGGCTGGAGAAATATTCGAGGTCATAGAGAGATGTGGAAACTGGTCTAAAATTATGACTGAAGAGGGAATCATAGGATATGTAAAGAGAAATACTTATGAGCAGTTTATAAGTAAAAATGATGAAAGAAAAATAAATGAAATAAGAGAGAATTTTGTTAATGAAAATTTTAATTTAATCTGGCATCAAATTGGTAGAGAAAAGTATAATTTAGATGCAGATGAAAAAATAGATTCATTATCGGTATTTGCTCCAACTTGGTTTTCACTGGCAAATGATAGAGGATACGTGGTGAATAATGCTGATAAGAATTATGTTGAACTAGCACATAAAAAAGGTTATAAAGTGTGGGCACTTGTAGACAATTCATTCGACAATAAGCTTACAAGAAGATTTTTAAACGACGAAAGAGCAAGAGAAAATTTTATAAAACTGATGGTAAATTATTCGTCTGTTTATGATTTAGATGGTATAAACATAGACTTTGAAAATATTTATTATGAAGACAGATCCAAATTCACTAATTTTGTAGAAGAGTTTAATAAGGCATTGAAAGAACAAAACTTAGTTACATCTATAGCGATAAGTGTTCCAAAAGGAAGTCCGAATTGGTCTCTATGCTATGAGCGAGATAAATTAGCTAAAATAGTTGATTATTGTACTTTGATGGCTTATGATGAGCACTGGGCATCAAGTCCTAAAAGTGGTAGTGTAGCTTCATATCCGTGGGTAAAGCATAATATTGAGGAGACGCTAAAAGAAGTTCCAGCAGAAAAATTAATGTTAGGAATTCCGTTTTACATGAGAATTTGGACAGAAAAAAATGGAAAAGTTTTAAATTCAAAGGCGATATCCATGAAGTATTTAAAATCAATTGTAAGTAAAAAGAACTTAGAGCCGAAATGGCTTGATGATGAACAACAATATTTTGTTGAGTATGATGAAGGTACAAGCCATAAAAAAATATGGATAGAAGATGGTAAGTCTATAAATTTAAAGATGAATTTGGTAGATAAGTATAATTTAGTTGGTGGAGCATTTTGGAAAAAAGGTTTAGAAACAACTGATATTTGGTCGATTATAAAATAGAATAATATAGACTTAGCTATTGATTTCAAGTTTACAAATATTTATTAATAATAATGAAAAAGCCTGAATTTCATAATTCAGGCTTTTTTTATAATAAAAATTTTATTTGTATTTATAATAAGTGAAATCTTCACAGAAGTTGCACTTGTATTTTAGTGTTTTTGCATCTACTAATGTAAAAGTTGGTTCTGCGTATATATCGTGATTTGTTATACACCTAGGGTTTTGACAGTCGAATAGTCCCTTTATGTGTAGTGGTGTAGAAAGTTTATATTTTTTTACCTTCATTCCATTTTCTATAATATTTACAGTTAAATCAGGATCAATTAATCCTAGCATGGTAAGATCTAATTCAAATGCATTTTCTATTTTTATAATGTCTTTTTTATCCAATTTGTCACTGTCGACATTCATGAGAAGAACTACTGGAAAATCAACACTTCCAAGTCCTAATTTTTCTATAATTTTTAGGCCATTACCTGCCTTAATATGATCTATAACGATTCCTTGTTCAATACCAGCTACTGATAACATATTATAACACCCCCAATAAATGTGCAATAAGTGACATGCGAACGAATACTCCATAATCAGCTTGTTTAAAGTAAACTGCTCTAGGATCAGAATCTACTTCATAGCTTATTTCGTTTACCCTTGGTAGTGGATGCATTATCAATAAATCTTTTTTTGCAGGTTCTATTTTGTCTAGAGTTAGTATATAAGAATTTTTTAATTTTACATAATCTTCTTCATTGAAGAAACGTTCTTTTTGGATTCTAGTCATGTAAAGAATATCAATTTCATCAATACATGATTCTAAATCAGTTGTTTCATGTACATCAATGTCATATTTTTCTTTTAAGTATTCTTTTATATAAACTGGAAGTTGTAATTGAGGTGGAGATATAAGATAAAAAGACATGCCAGGATATCTAGAAAGAGTTTTTATAAGAGAGTGAACTGTACGCCCATATTTCAAATCGCCACAGAATGCAACTTTAAGATTAGAAATATCTCCTCGAAGATTTTTTATAGTCAAAAGATCAGTCAAAGTCTGAGTAGGATGCTGATGACCGCCATCTCCTCCATTTATTAGAGGTACGCTGCTATATGCAGATGATAATTTAGGAGCACCTTCTCTAGGATGTCTCATGACAATTACATCAGAATAACCGCCAACTACTCGTACAGTATCCATTACACTTTCACCTTTTTTTGTAGAGCTAGAGCTAGCATCTGAAAAGCCAAGAATATTACCACCTAATCTTAGCATAGCTGACTCAAAGCTAAGGCGAGTTCTAGTACTAGGTTCGAAAAATAACGTTGCTAAAATTTTTCCTTTACATAAATCCATGTATTTTGTAGGATTTTTTTCCATATCTTGTGCAACTGTAAATATTTGATCCAATTCTTCAATTGTTAAATTACTTGGATCGATAAGATGTTTTCCTTTTAAGTTCATTTAAAAGCCTCCTTTGAAATTTTACTTCGTTTTAGGAGTCATAGCTCCTTTCTAGTCTCACAGTACTAGATTAAAGGGTTTTTTTAGTTTAAATTTTATTTGAGCTATAAAACTCAATAAAAAAACCTTCCCAAAATCTTTGAGAAGGATGATTAACGCACGAAGACATGCACAAACAAAGACCTAATAAACATAGGACTTTTTATAATCACCTTCTAGATCTCTCGGATCTAATTAAAGATTTCTTTGTTCATAATCTAACACATTAAGAAGCAAATGTCAAATAAAATTTGCAAACTATATTGTGTACAGAACTATTAAAGTGTACTTTACATTTACAGAATATTAATTGTGATGTAGAATTAGATTTGAAAGAACTATACTTATCGCCAAAAATGTATAGAATGATTTTAATAGAAAAAAACCTTGAGAGGAGTAAGTATATTATGTACGATTATCATATGCATTCTAAGTTTTCACCTGATGGAGCAAACTCATTAGAGGAAATGATAAAATCTGCTATAGAAAAAAATGCAAAAGAAATTTGCATAACTGATCATGTGGAGTTAAGTTCGCCATATGGAGATGAAATTTTCGATATAGGAGATTACAAAGAAACTATAAGCGATTTGAGAAAGAAATATCCTGAATTGACAATAAAGAGCGGAGCAGAACTAGGACTACAGCTAGATAATTTGGATAGATTAAACGATTTTGTTGAAAGAGGTAATTTTGACTTTGTGCTAGGATCTGTTCATAGTGCAGAAGGATTTGGCATACATGAAAAGGCCTTTGTGGGTTCTAGAAATTGGGATGAAGTTGTGACAGCGTATTTTGAAAATTTGTATGGATGCATCAAAATATACAAAAACTACGATGTCGTAGGACATTTAGATGTTATAAAGAGATACCATGAGCCACTTAGAGATTTTTCTTTTGATAGACATTATGAAATAGTTGATGCAATATTAAAACTTATCATACAAGATGGTAAAGGGATAGAAATTAATACGGGTGGATTGAGGTATTCATATTGTAATGATATAAATCCAACTAGAGATTTACTTGAGAGATACAAAAAACTTGGTGGTGAGATTATAACATTTGGAAGTGATTCACATAATATAAATGACATACTTCACGGGTATAGTGATGTGAAAAAATTATTGTTAGAATTGGGATATTGTAATATAGCTACCTTTGAAAATAGAAAAGTAAGATTCGTTGCACTCTAAGTTGTAATACTTAGAGTTTTACTTTTTTGAGGGGCTTGAAATATAATTCTGAGGGGGAATGATTATGATTAAAAAATTTATATCTTATTACAAACCACACAAAACGCTATTTTTTATTGATTTAATTTGTGCATTTATGATTTCAGGTATAGACTTAGTGTTTCCTATTGCTACAGCTACCATGATAAATGAGTATATACCAAATAAAGAATTGCAGAGTATACTAAATTTGGGAGTAATATTGTTAGGACTATTTTTAGTTAGAGCGGTTTGTCAGTATATAGTAGATTATTGGGGACATGTTGTGGGAGTAAGGATAGAGCAAGATATGAGAAGAGATATTTTCGCTCATGTTCAAAATCTTTCGCTTAGGTATTTTGACAGTTATAGAACTGGAGATTTGATGTCAAGAATAGTAAATGATTTAAGAGAAATATCGGAATTAGCACATCATGGACCAGAAGATTTATTTATTTCTCTAGTGATGTTAATTGGTTCTTTTATTATGCTTATACAAATGAATATTCCTCTTACACTTATAATATTTTCATTAGTGCCAATAATTGTATTTTTTGGAATCTATATGAGAAAGAGACTTTCAAAAGCATTTATGAGAGAGAAGAAGAATATTTCTAAAGTGAATTCGCAGTTAGAGGATAGTTTGTCTGGAATCAGAGTTACTAAAGCGTTTGCAAATGAAAAATTTGAAAAGTCAAAATTTGATGAGAACAATGAGAAATTTTCACTTGCACGAAAAAGAGCATTTAAGAATATGGGACAATTGACTTCAGGAGTAATGTTTTTATCTAATATATTAAATTTACTAGCACTTATTGCTGGTGGTTATTTTGTTTATCTTAATAGAATAGATGTTGGACAATTGACAGCATATATTTTATATGTGAATTACTTTTTGAAACCTATACACAAATTAATGCAATTTACCCAGCAATATGAGCAAGGCATGGCTGGTTTTAAACGATTTTTAGAGGTAATGTCAGTCAAGCCTAAAATAATATCTAAAGAAAATGCGCTAAAACTAGATGAAGTTAAAGGTGATATAGAATTTGAGGATGTAAGTTTTTCTTATGATGAACATGAGAAAATATTAGATGGCATAAATTTAAATATAGAAGCTGGAAAAACACTCGCTCTAGTTGGACCATCTGGAGGCGGTAAAACAACTATATGCCATTTGATACCTAGATTTTACGATATAGAAGCCGGAAATTTGAGAATTGATGGTAAAAATATTCAAGATATTGATGTGTATTCTCTAAGAAAGAAAATAGGACTTGTATCTCAAGATGTATTTTTGTTTGCAGGCACTATTAAAGAAAATATAAGCTATGGAAACTTAGAATCAAGTGATGAAAGCATAATTGAAGCGGCTAAAAAAGCAAATATACACGATTTTATAATTGGCCTACCAGAAGGCTATGATACAGATATAGGTGAAAGAGGAATTAGACTATCAGGTGGTCAAAAGCAAAGATTATCAATTGCTAGAGTGTTTTTAAAAAATCCTCCAATACTGATATTAGATGAGGCTACATCAGCCCTAGATAATACAACGGAGAGATTGATACAAGAATCATTAGAAGAATTGTCAGAGGGTAGAACGACATTGGTAATAGCACATAGATTATCTACGATAAAAAATGCAGATGAAATAGTGGTTATAGATGCACAAGGGATAAAAGAAAAAGGGAATCACGAAAGTTTGTTAAAGCAAAAAGGTATTTATTCTAAACTGTATAACATGCAATTTAAAGGTTATATACCTGATGATATAGTTATGTAAATATAAAAAGCAAGAGTTGTTTCGAGATTAAAATCGAAGCAACTCTTGTATTTTGAAAAACTAATTAAATTCGTAATGTCTTATTTCACAATTCCTTGGTATATATTCGAAAAAATATTCATTGGGATATTCTTCGAAATATCGGTGAATTAAACTGGCAGTAACACCATGAGTGACTAAAAGAATATTCTTATTGTTATAATTTTGTAGTACGGAATCTAAAGCAGAGTGAACTATTTTTTTGAAGTCATCTATTGACTCACCATTTGGAGGTCTCATAAAATAACTTTCTGAAGAATCTTCAAATAATTTGGGATAACTCTCGCGTGCGTGATGCAAAAGAGTTCCATTTAAGTCTCCTCGTGAAATTTCTCTAAAATCATCGATTACAATTAAATTACTTTCGTGATTGAGATGATTTTGTATTATGGATGCAGTTTCAAAAGCTCTTTTTAGAGGAGAGACCAAAATAACATCAAATGAATAGTCTTTGAGTATATTAGCAGTTTCTAGAGCTTGAGATTTACCATTTTCATTCAAAGGAATATCTAAAATTCCTTGAATTCGTTTTTCAACATTATAGTCAGTTTGACCGTGACGAACAATGTATAAATTAGGCATAATAACTCCTTTCGTAAAACATATAACTTTTTGTATATCTATAGTATAATAAAAGGGGTATAAATGCAATTATAAAGGAGTGATCGATTGGAAAAATTAGATAGACAAACTCAAAAAATATTTTCGATAATCGTTTATACATCTATCATGATACCATTTTTATATGCTATGCTTAGCAATCCGGGAAATATTTATCAACTTGTTGCACTTACATCTATTTTTTTAGCATCAATAACAACAAGATTGTTTATTATTTATACAGATAAAAAATACGAGCAATTTAGCAAAATAATGATTTTCTTTGATTTAGCGATTGTTTATTGGATATTATTGCAAGATAATACCGATATAACATATGTATACCTATTTGTTTTAATAGGCGATGCCATATTAGTTCATTCATCTAATTATAGTTTTATGGTTGCTACTTTGAGCTTTTTGACATATGCATTTTCTATTTATGTTAAGTTAGGATATCCAGATATAAATCATTATTTATTTGATATGTGGAAAGAGGTTATAAATTTTGTCTTATTTTATGGAATTTTTTATGTAGCGAGGTATCAAATTGATCAAAGGCGAACTTTGCAAAAAACCATGGAAGAACTTGATGCAAAGACAAGTGAATTATCAACAGCCTATGAAAAATTAAAACACAGTTCGGAAGAACTTGAGGAAATGACAGTAATAGAGGAGCGAAATCGTATTGCACGAGAGATACATGATACGGTAGGACATACTTTGACTACTGTTTTGGTTGAGATAGAGGCTGGTAAAAGGCTTATCGGTAGAAATGATGATCTTTCAAGAGAAAAGTTAGAACTAGCACAGCAGCAGGTTAGAAATGGATTAAATAGTATAAGAACTTCGGTTAGAGTTCTAAAAAAAGGTGGGGATGTATTGGACATTTTGCCATCAATTTATTCTTTAATAGAAGACACTATAAAGCACACAGATGTACAAATAGAATGTAATATTGAAGAACAGCTTGAAATACCTGAAATTATAGGAAAAGCAATTTATAGATTTTTGCAAGAAGGGCTCACGAATGGAATAAAGCACGGAAGAGCAGACTATTTTAAGGTTGATATATGTAAAATGAATGACGATATATATTTTAGATTATGTGACAATGGCCGGGGAGCAAATCATATAGTAGATGGATTTGGCTTAAGTTCTATGAAGGAGCGGGTAGAGAAGCTTGACGGTAATATTGAAATTAAAACAGAAATAGAAAATGGATTTTGCATAGAAATAGAAATTCCATATGATAACGGGGGAAATGAAGATGATTAAACTTATGATAGTAGATGATCAAACACTCATGAGAGATGGATTGAAAACAATAATTGAATTAGAAGAGGACATAGATGTAGTAGCACTTGCTGAAGATGGTGAAGAGGCAGTTAAACTAAATGATAAAATAAACCCAGATGTTATATTGATGGATATAAGGATGCCTATAATGAATGGGGTTGAGAGTGTAAAAGCAATAAAAAAAGTTGACGAGGATGTATCTATACTTATGTTAACTACATTTGACGATGAAGAATATATAATAGAGGCATTAGCTCATGGTGCAGATGGCTATTTATTGAAAGATATAGCTGCGGATCAGTTAATAGATTATATTAGAGCGGGATATAAAGGTGAAATAATGTTGCCTGCAAAAATTGCAAGAAAACTAGCTGTAAAATTGAGAGAACAAGAAGATGTTAATAATAATATAGAAAATATAAATGATATTGCTTTAGAAAATTTTTCGCAAAGAGAACTTGAGATTGCAAAAAAATTATCAAAAGGGCTTACGAATAAACAGATTGCAAAAGAGCTGTTTATAAGTGAAGGTACTGTGAAAAACTATATAAGTACAATTTACAGCAAACTTGGGACTAATGATAGAACGAAAGTTGTATTGCTTATACAATCTCTTCTAGACGATAGTAACTAACATTATTACTTTGGTAACTAATCATATGACTAGTAATTAGCATATACTATATCTAGAAGAGGGGGGAACTAGATGAAACAATATGTTATGGTTTTGTTAATGACGATTTCAATTACACTTAGTGGATGTACCATATATTTAGATAATGGTAGTGAGATTGTTAATGAATCAGGTTATGAAAAAACTTATGAGTTAGAAGATCAAGAGGACGTGGATGAGCTAAATATAGATTGTGTATTGGGAATTGGAGAATTTTCAATAAAAGGTGGATCAGAAAAACTTGTAGATGCACAATTTGAATATAGTAATGAAGCATGGGAGCCTCAAATAGACAATAGTAGAGTTGGCAGAATACAAAATGTAGATATGAAAAATCCGAGTGTGAATTTAAACAGTCTAAATAACTACAAATACAATTGGAAATTAGAATTGTCTAAAATAAAACCCGTTAGTTTGGATTTAGATTTGGGGATAGGTGAAGGAGAACTTGATTTTAGAGAGGTGAATCTAAAAAATCTTAATTTACAAATGGGTGTTGGTGACGTCACATTAAATCTTAGAAAAAATTATGGCAAAGATTTAGATATTCATATTGATGGAGGCGTTGGTAAACTCAAGGTGCTATTGCCAAAAGATATTGGTGTAAAAGTTAAAATTAATGGAGGTTTGAAAGCTGTTTCGGGTAAAAATATATTGATGAAAAACGATATTTATTATAACAATTCATTTCAAACATCCGATTATGTAGTGGAATTAGATATAGCAGCAGGAATTGGTCAAATAGAGTTATTGGTAGAAGACTAGGGGAGGGATAATTGTGAAAAAAACGAATAGTTTTTGGGGAATACTATTTATAATTATTGGAATTGTAGTGCTATTGGAAAGGTATACTAGTATTGAACTACCTAATATTGGTCAATTATGGCCATTGTTTTTACTAATACCAGGACTGATATTTGAGATTTCCTATTTCTCAACTAGGAAAAATCCAGGAGTGCTGGTTCCTGGAGGAATACTTACTATACTGGGATTGTTGTTTTTATTTGAAATTATGACAAATTGGGGTTATACAAAATATACTTGGCCGGTATATCTTTTAGCAGTAGCATTTGGATTGTTACAATTATACATTTTTGATAAAAGAGATAGCGGCTTGCTGATACCAATTGGAATATTGACTATTGTAGCCATAAGTTCATATACAACATTTTTTTGGGGATGGTCAATACTTCATATTCTAAAACTCAAATGGATATTCCCAGTAGTTTTGATAGTTGCAGGGTTACTTATACTTGCTCAAAATAGCAGGAAAGCATAAAGATTTATTTTTGAGAGTGCAATAAACACAATACTTAGAAGTATTTGTTTGTTGCACTTTTATAATTTAGTGACTTCAGTAACTTATCATATGACTTGTTTGAGAGTTATAATTTAAATATAAAGAGAACAAAAGAAAGGTGGGAACAAATATGAATAATAATAAAAATTTTTTTGCTGCGATATTAATTCTTCTTGGATGTTCCATGCTTATATCTAGGTATATAAATATGCCAGATGGCTCAGGTGGGTTAGCTGTGGCGGCAATGTTTTTAGTTGGATATTTAGTATCAGGAAGCGATTACACTAATAGAAAAAATGCTTTACTAGTTGCTGGAAGTATAATTACATCAATTTCACTATACGCTATGCTTGAGGATGTTGTAGATCTAGGAATTCTGGATGGCGTGCTATTTTTCGAATTTTTAGGTTTGAGTTTTTTAGCTATTCATTTTATAAGTAGTGGACGGACATCTAAGAGGGGATATTATGTTCCGAGTTGGGCATTTAGGGTAGGTGTAATATTGTGTATATTTGGAGCATTTGTTTTTAGTGTATCTGTACTTGAATGGGAAGCTACAGTAATTTTGGTAAATAATGTTTGGCCAATTGGACTCATAATTGCAGGAGTACTTATTATATGGCAGAACTATAATAACAAAAAAAGGTAGGAGGCAAAATATGAAATATAGAGGTTTAGAAATAGTTGCATTTATTTTCATGGTCCTGACATTATCGTCGTGTAGTGAAATAAAAATAATAGAAAATGAGCAGTCACTTATTGTGCAAGAAGCAAAGATTGAAGATTTGTCAAATGTAGAAAAAATAGAAATAGATACGTCCATAACTGATGTGAATTTAGAGAGGGTAGATAGTGAATTTGTAGAAGTAAAACTAGAGACGTATGATTCGGGTCCAAAACTTAGTGTTTCAGAAGGAAAGGTTTTGAGAATAAATGCAGAGAGAGAAAGTGAAGGATTGATTATAAATGTTGGATTTACTAGATCACCTAAACTGAAGATTAGTGTGCCAAAAACTTACAACAAATCATATGATATAGAGCTATCAACAGGCGATTTTAATGCAGAAGATATAATAGCGGATAGTTTTAAAAGCCACAGTAGCACAGGAGATATTTATATATCGAAATTAGAAGCAAATAATACAGAATTTATAAGTTCAACGGGAGATATAGCTGTTGACAATTTGTCATCTGAAAATATTTCAGTCGATTCATCAACTGGAGATGTGGATTTTAAAAATGTTGAAGGTAATATAATTGGAGAGAGCTCAACTGGAGATGTTACTATTGAGTACGTAAAATTTGATTATGATTTAGATTACACTGTGTCTACATCAGATTTGAAAATTAAATTAAATAATGATGAGGCTGATTTCAATATTGATGCTGAAGCTTCAGTTGGTGATGTACAATTTGATAGAATATTGTCGGAAGTATTTGAAAAGAAAGACGATGAAGTAAAAGGCATTGTAGGTGAAGGCAAGAATAAATTGAAATTAGAATCATCAGTTGGAGATATAATTATAGAATAAAATGAAAGGTGTGATTTTGATGGCAGTACAAAAAAGATTGTATAGAAATAGTGAGTATGCTAAACTTGGTGGTGTTTGTCAGGGCGTTGCAGAGTATTTTGAAATAGATCCGACAATAATAAGAGTGATTTGGGCTCTTTGGGCAATATTTTATGGCACAGGGCTCATTGCTTATATAGCGATGTGGATTATATTGCCTGAAAAGAGAGATATAATGAGCAAAGATGTCCACAATCCAGAGTATACAATTCATGATGACGAACAAGATCAATCAGAAGAAAAGTCAGATCATAGTGGGCCAGATTTAAGTAAAAAAGATTAGTGAAGAATAAAAAACACACTTTAATGAAAAGTGTGTTTTTTAATTGGTAAAATAATAAATATGCATTGATTGTATAATTATTATGTTGTATAATGTAATGGAATCGGTATCCTTTTATAACAATTTTGACAAAATTATGACATTTAAATCGAAATGGGTTATAATCTAGGAAGAGAACGATAAAACATAAACGAAGGGAATGATTCGATGGGTTTTAAAATGCCAAAGTATACAGAACCGAATTTTGAGCAAGAATTTTTGAAAAATGCACCTGAGTGTAAGTTAGTTGCTGTTGAGAAAGACGGTGTTGCACCAGAAAAGTATCATGCACTTTCTATTTATCCAGAATACTTTAAGATAGAGGGCAAATGGTACATAGCTCATGAATCAAGAATGGATTGCGTTGGAGTATTTGAAAATGGCCGAGTTGAAGCAAAAGAGTTTAGAAACTTAAAAAAAGGTGACTTGGTTGTAGTTGGAAGAACAGAAGATGCATCACAAGGAATCTATGTTTATGCAGATGGATTTAATACATCAGCTGATGGAAATGGTGAAGTATTTGCATTTAGAACAGGACGTAGCCGTGAGACATCATTTTCAAAAGACTATGATGAATTAATAGAATTATTGAAATATGAAAAAAAAAATAACGGACATGTTGTTTGGGTATTAGGACCTGCTGTATCATTTGACAAAGGTGCTAGAGATGCTGTTAGCTGGTTAGTTCAAAATGGACATGTAAGTGCACTTATGGCGGGTAATGCTTTAGCTACTCATGACTTAGAAGGTGGATACTTAAAAACTGCATTAGGAGTAGATATTTATTCACAAGAGCCATATCCAATGGGACATTATAATCACTTAGATCTTATAAATGTTGCTAGAAAACATGGTTCTATAAAAGCATTGATTGAAAATGAAAATATTCAAGATGGTATCATTTATTCTTGTGAAAAATCAGGAGTGCCTTATGTATTAGCTGGTTCAATAAGAGATGATGGTCCATTGCCTCCAGTTTATGCAAATGTTTATGAAGCTCAAGATGCTATGAGATATCATACAAGAAGAGCTACGACATTGATTTGCTTGGCAACTCAATTACACACCATTGCATCTGGAAATATGACACCATCTTATATTGATAAAGATGGAGAAATCAGACCAGTATATATCTATGCTATTGATACTTCAGAGTTTATCTTAAACAAATTGAGAGATAGAGGAACATTAGAAGTAACTACAATGGCAGTTAATGCACAAGATTTTGTTAAGACACTTAAAAATGGATTAGAATAATAAGAAAAAGCTTACTCTTTTTAAAGAGTAAGCTTTTTATAATATTGGAGAGAGTAATCTGCTGACAGATTCATTTAATTTTTGTCTAATAGATCTATTTTGATAGTCTTCCCAAAATAGTTCGTTTGAGAGTTTACAGTCTTCTTCAAATATAGAATTCATTTCTTTAGAAACAGATGAATCATATACAAAAGCATTTACCTCAAAATTGAGTTTAAAACTTCGAACATCCCAATTAGCAGTACCAACAGAACAAACTTTTCCATCAACGACTATAGTTTTAGCATGTAAGAAACCATTAGTATATTCATAAGCGCGAGCTCCTGCTTCTAATAACTCCCATATATAGGATCTATTTGCCCAATAAACAAAAGGATGATCGGGTAAATTTGGAATCATTATACGAACATCAATACCGGATAAACAAGCTATTTTTAAGGCTTCTAGTACACTATCATCTGGAATAAAATATGGTGACTGTATGTAAATGGTATTTTTAGCGCTATTTATAAGTGCTATATATCCATTTTTTATTTGTTCCCATTTAGAGTCTGGTCCACTTGAAACTATTTGTATAGTTTTATTTCCAAAACCACTATGAGATGGGAAAAAGTGATCCTGAATAGGTAAATCCGTATTAGTTGAATATCGCCAATCAAGTAAAAAACGAATTTGAAGACTATAAACAGAGCTACCAGAAAGTTTCAAATGAGTGTCTCTCCAATAACCGAATTTTTTATTAGAGCCTACGTACTCATTACCTATATTGTATCCACCAATGTAGCCAACTAATCCGTCAATTATAGCGATTTTTCGGTGATTTCTATAATTGATACGTGGATTGATTAAACTTAGCAAGGATGGGAAAAATACAGATACTTCTCCACCAGCAGCGCGAAGATCTTTAAAAAAATTCTTTGTCAAAGTTCTGCCGCCTAACGCATCGTATAGGAATCGAACACGAACTCCTTTGCGAGCTTTTTTAGTAAGTTCATGTACTATTCGTTTTGATAGTTCATCATTTTTGATTATATAATAAACCATATGAATGTGATCATTTGCATTTCTTATATCATTTATCAATGAATCAAATTTCTGAATTCCATCAGTTAATATCTCTACTGAATTATCTTGAGTTATATAAGAATAGTCATTCACAAGCAACATTCTCATCATTGAGCGATAGTCGAGTAGAGCCAAATCATCAAAGTGGATTGTTTGATTTTGCAATTGATTTTTTTGTTCATCAAGTAAATTTCGCATCATTATATCTTCATCTGCTTTGAATTGAAACATTTTAGATTTACTTAAATTTTGACCTATTAAGAGATATAGAATAAAACCTATTCCAGGTAAAAACAAAAGTACCATGAGCCACGCCCATGCACTAGATGGATTTCTTTTTTCTAAAAAAATAAGAGTAAAGGCGAGAACCATGTTGATGAGTATTAGAACCGAAAATGTACCTGTAATATTGAATAGTAAGTGCATATAGACCTCCTTAGATGATTACTTAAAATGAAAAGCTACTTGATATAAACATTAGTTTGAGAGTCCAGATTCAAAGTGATATTCAATTCTTTGTCAGAATTTGATCCCAAAGTTTTTGAGTTTTCAGCTATATTAATATCATCTAAATCACCATAAATATTCAAAGTGTAGTCACTAGGGACATTAAGTTGAATACTATTATCTGATCCATGTAGATTTATTTCTAAATTTTGATTCTGATCAGAAAGCTCCATATTTAAAATTGAAGAGCTTGTAGTAATATCCAGATTATCTATATTTAGATTTTTAAAATCTAAACTATGATTCTGATTTTCTGACAAATTAAGATCAAGATCAATTTTTACCTTAGTCGAAAGATGTAACTGAACAAAATCTTTTACATTTGATCCATAATCAGCTAATGAAGCTATCTTTGTGCTATTTTTTGCTTCTAGTGAGTCCAATTTAACATTCTTAGGTGCAAGTAAGTCATAAAGCAAATTAGAATTACTTGAAGATAGACTTAGCATTGCAGAATTTAAACTCATGGAAAGCTCTAATTTGTCAATATCGCTACTAATTTTAGATATTTGAGAATAATATTCGTTGGAGTCGGTAGTATGATTAGTAGTATTTTTAATATTAACTTTTTCAACAACCTTATTTTTACTTTCATCAGTATAATTATTTTGTATACTTTCTTGTGATTTAGATGCTACTTGTTCTGTACCCAATTCTAAGTAGAAACTATAACCAAAAAATACCATAATTAGACTTATTAAAATATACCATTTAGTATTTTTATTTTCAGAAAATATAATTTGAAAACCAGATACAATTAAAAAAACTGGCCACAATTTTGCTAATAAAAATAAAAATGAAAAGCTCAATAGACCAAATTGTTCGACCATAAGATACAAACCCGCAAGTATGCAAAAAATACCTAGATTTTGTTTAACTTTCATTAGATTCACGATCCTTAAGTAATAAATTTAAGCCTAAAGCTATTAAGCCTAGAGGAAATAAGTAGTCAAAGTCCAATAGATTGAAATCAATATAATTATTTAGAAGAAGAATACCTCCTAGAATAATCAAGAAGAAAGCAAAACGAGAATTTGAAATGCTCGCTTTAAAAGTTTTTTTTCTTCTAATTTTTTTCTTTTCTAGCGAAATTTTAGGTTTCGAACTTAAATTGGGATTGCATGGTATTATAATCGCACATATTATATAAACTATAACTCCAATAGCAATAGATACTATTGACGAAAAAGCCCATATTATGCGAATTAAAGTTGGGTCTAAATCAAAATATTCGGCTAAACCTCCACAAACTCCAGATACTATTTTTGTGTTAGTTGAGCGATAAAGTTTTTTCATAAATAAATCCCCCTCTAAAAAGAGTATAACATAGTATTAGAGCCGAAGAGAAGAAAAAATACAAAAGCTATTTGATTTAAAAAAAATCATTTGATATAATTGAAGAAAGATTATGAACTTAATTCAAAAAGTGGAGGATCTATGCCAAAAATAATAAAGAATGTTAAAGATAAAATTATTTATTCTGCTACAAAACGGTTTGAAACTTTAGAGTATGATCAAGTAGACATGAAAAGTATTGCATTAGATGCGAATATTGCAGTTGGGACACTTTATAATTACTATTCTAATAAAAAAGATATATTTAATGCGGTATTTGACAACAGCTGGGAAGAAACTATAAAAAACGTTGCAAGAATAAATTATGTTAGAGGGCATGAGATAGAATTTGTAAGAAAAAGCCTTGAAAAAATTTATGATGATATGTTTGATAAAAAGCATATGATTTCACAGTATTTGACTGTAAATTCAAATGCACTCGAAATGCAGTTAAGAGAAGATTTGCATTTTGAAGAAGAAAAATCAGATAATGTAATTAGAAGAAAATTATTATTGCAGATAGAAAATCAAATAAAAGAGTGGAATGAAATAGGAATAGTAAATATAGATGAGGGAATGGAAGTGAGATTTGTAGGCATATTGTTTATGGATATATGGAGCTTGATAGTAGCATTTCCAGAAGAGAGAGAGAAAAATCTACTGTTTTTAAATAAACTTGTGAAAAACATGCTATTTTAAATATTGCAGTAGGCAGTTCATAAAAAGATGCCAATGTGAAAACATTAGCATCTTTTTTTATGTAAAAAAGGGATATTATAGGTTATTATAAATTACTAAGGGTATAGAATGAAAAAGAGGAGGTGTTCATATGTCAAATAAATGTGCACTATGTGACAAAAAAATTAAATTGTTGGCGACTCATGTTATAAAGGGCAAACATCTTTGCGTAGATTGTTATATGAAAGAGATGGAAAAAGGAGATTATGCATTTTTAAATGCAATTCCAAATTTTACTATTACGAATAAATATATAAATCGCGTTAGACAGGATGGAATTGTAATTGATGAAAATAGCAAAAAAATAGCTTTTTTTAGGTATAGAGAAGCCATATTAAGTGATGATGAGAAGTTAGAAGAGATAAATAAAAGGGTAAAAAATGATGGGCTCAGTATTATAGAGGCAAAAAAACAAGTTGAAGAAGAGCAAAGAGCATATATTGTAAATCATATAAAGTATCTTTTTGATTATGATGTATTTTTATTTGATAATATTTTAGAAGTAGAACTTTTAGAAAATGGACATAAAATAAATTCGAAGAGACGTCAATACATTGAAAATGAAAAACTTTTGAAAGAAATTCATTATGGAGAAATTGAAGATTTCTTAGGGTTCCCAGTTACAAAAGAGAAGGGAATTGATGTTGCATACCAATTGGGACTCAAAATAGTTGTAAACAGTTGGACTAGACCAGTATTCTATATTGATTTTTTCAATAAACCAGGGTCAGAAATAAAAAAAGAATCTGATATTTACATGGAAATAAAGAAAGAAGCAGACTATTGGTATGATTTTATCGAGAATAAATTAAATGATTTTGATACGGAAGATTTAGAGGAAAATTTAAAAGAAAGCAACGATTTTTATGACACACTTATGAAATTAGATAAATTGAGAAAAGCAGGAGTTCTGACTGAAGATGAATTTAAGACTAAAAAGACCGAAATATTGGACAAAATCTAGTGAAATGTGTAAAAAATCTTAAAAATCAAAAAAATCCAAAAAATAAAAAGGATTTCGCTATCTTTTGTAGAACTATTCAAGAGCTAGAGAAATCCCTATTATTTTGGGGTTCTTAAAAGAGAAGGAGGAGATTGTATGAATAAGGGCGAATTAATCGCTGCAATTGCCGAAAAGAGTGGTCTTACTAAAAAAAATTCTGAGGTAGCTCTAAAGGCATTTATGGAAAGTGTTGAAGAAGCACTTGTTGATGGTGAGAAAGTTCAGTTAGTTGGCTTTGGTACTTTTGAGGTTAGAGACCGTAAAGCTAGAGAAGGTAGAAACCCAAGAGATCCTAAAAAGAAAATTAAAATTCCAGCATCTAAAGCGCCAGTATTTAAAGCAGGCAAAACACTTAAAGAAAAGGTAAATAAATAAAAGTGTATTATAGAAAGCCAAAAGTTGTATATAACTTTTGGCTTTAATCATGTTATACTAAGTTTATCGGGGGCATTAAGCATATAACGAGGTGAAAAAATGAAAAAATATTGCGTAGAAGAATTGGAAGAACATTTGAAGTATTTAAAATTATTGTCTAATCAATTTCCTACTATTTCAGAAGTTTCTTCAGAGATTATAAATCTTCAGGCTATTTTGAATTTACCAAAGGGAACAGAACATTTTATAACAGATGTCCATGGAGAATATGAATCATTTACCCATGTTATGAGAAATGCATCTGGAGTTCTTAAGATTAAGATTGATGATATTTTTGGAAATACGGTAAGATCAAGTGAAAAGAAAAATTTAGCAACTTTGATCTATTATCCGGAGAAAAAACTAGAACTAGTTAAAAAAAGAGAAAAACATATTTCAGATTGGTATAGAATTATGCTCTACAGGCTTATAGAAGTTTGCAGAGCCACATCATCTAAGTATACCAGATCTAAGGTTAGAAAGGCACTTCCGGACGATTTTGCTTATATAATCGAAGAACTATTGCACGAGCAAGAAAAAATATATAATAAACATGATTATTACAATGAAATAATACACACCATAATAGAAATTGATAGGGCAGATGAATTTATAATAGCGCTATGTAAACTGATACAAAGATTTGCCATAGATAGATTGCATTTGATAGGAGATATTTATGATAGAGGGCCAGGTGCTCATTTAATAATGGATGAACTATACGATTATCATTCTTTAGATATACAATGGGGAAACCATGATATTCTTTGGATGGGAGCCGCTGGTGGTTCTAAAGCTTGTATAGCTAATGTGATAAGGATAGCAACTAGATATGCAAATTTAGAAACTATTGAAAATGGATATGGCATAAATTTATTGCCATTAGCTACATTTGCACTTGAGTATTATGGAGACGATAAGTGCGATGTTTTCAGAGAAAAATTTCCCGAAAAATGCGATTTTGGAAATCGTGACTTAGAGGTCATAGCAAAAATGCATAAGGCAATAGCTGTTATACAATTTAAATTAGAGGGACAAATAATAAAGAAGAGTCCTAGCTACGCGATGGAGAGTAGACTATTATTGGATAAGATTGATTATGAAAAAGGAACAATAGGAATAAAAGGGAAAACATATGATTTGATAGATAAAAACTTCCCTACTATTGATCCGAAGGAGCCTTATAAACTAAGTGAAGAAGAGGATAAGCTTGTAAAAAAACTTGTGAATTCATTTGTACACAGTGAGAAATTGGAAAGACACGTTGCTTTTATGTATACAAAGGGAAGCTTATATTTGAAATACAACAGCAATCTCTTATTTCACGGTTGCGTACCATCCTCAGATGATGGCGAATTTGAATTGTTGCAGATAGGAAGGGATACGTACAAAGGCAGAAATCTATTTGATAAATTTGATAGGATGGCAAGATCGTTTTATTTTGATGGAAAAAATGAATTTGGAGCAGACGTTATGTGGTACTTATGGAGTGGACCTAAATCACCACTATTTGGCAAGGATCAAATGACAACTTTCGAGAGGTATTTTATAAAGGATAAAGCTACTCACAAAGAAAACAAGGATCCATTTTATAAGTATAGAGATGACAAGAATTATTGCAATAAAATACTTGAAGCTTTTGGGTTAGATGCAGAGAAATCACACATAATTAATGGACATGTTCCTGTAAAAACCAAAAATGGTGAGAGTCCTATAAAGGCAGATGGAAAATTATTGGTTATAGATGGTGGATTTGCAAAAGCTTATCACGAAACTACTGGGATAGCTGGATATACTTTGATTTATAATTCATACGGCTTGCGCTTAGCTTCTCACGAACCTTTTGAATCGACAGAAGCAGCTATATTGAAAGAAAAAGACATCTTGTCAACAATTATAGTACTGGAAAAAACAAATAATAGAAAAAAAGTAGAGGATACAGATACTGGAGTAGCGTTATTGAGTCAAATAGAATCACTTGAAAGATTGCTTTCAGCATACCGATTGGGGCTCATAAAAGAAAATAATCTTGGGAAGGCTATAAAAAAAATTAGATTGGAGTAAGATAATGATTTCAAATGAAATTAATCACCCAAAATGGGGCAAATGCATCAAAATAAAGAATTCTGAGACGACAATAATAGTAACTATTGAGTGTGGTCTTAGGATAATTTGGTTTGGTGACGAGATGAACAATTTATTTTGTGATGACATATCGCCTGAACTTGAAAAATTTGAAACAGAAGCGGGAGAATTTTGTTTAAAAGGTGGTCATAGATTCTGGCATAGTCCAGAGTCGTATCCTAGAACATATCAGCCTGATAATCAGAGAATAAGTTATGAGTTCGGAGACAAGTATATCAAACTATTTCAGGATTTAGACGTTCAAAATAGATTGAAAAAGACAATAAAAATAGAAGAATTATCCAATCGAAAATTTAAAATAAGTCACACATTGTATAATGATCATTTATGGCCAATAGAAGTTTCGATATGGCCGATATCTATGATGAGACCTAGAGGTAGGGTTATAATCCCCTTAAATGATGATGATACAGGATATGCACCAAATAACAAGTTGCTACTTTGGAAATATTCAAGGCCAAATGACAAGAGACTGCATTGGGGAGAGAATCACGTAGAAATACAAAGTATACCAGATGATAACAATGCATTTAAATTAGGAGTAATGAGCAATCGAAATTGGGTTGGGTATAGATTTGAAGATTATAGTTTTGTGAAGCGTTTTGAATTTGAAAACAAAACATACCCAGATAGTGGATGCAACGTTGAGTGCTTTACTAGAAGAGAAATATTAGAACTAGAGACATTATCGCCACTTGAAAATTTAGCTTCAAAGTCTAGTTTTGAATATAGTGAAGTTTGGGAATGGTTTAAAAAAACATTTGATAGAATAGATAGATGGATAGATTATGTAGATGAAATTTAAAAAAAGTACAATTAGCGAGATTGCTAATTGTACTTTTTTAGATGAAATCAACAATTTTTAATTGTGGTGACTTACTCAAATCTAAAAATTTCTCACCTATTTGAAGCGTAATAGATGTTGGATTTAAAGGATTAATATGTCTTATAGTACCAGTTTGCCCGTTATTTAGTATTACTTTTGAACCAGAGTAGAATTCAGCGATATTATTCAAAAAGATATACGCTATACCTGGATCAAGTTTAGAACCACTTTCTATCCTAATTAAATCAGCAACTTCAAAAGGCGATTTTTTAGGAGCGTAGATGCGGTCAGTAGTCATAGCATCATACATATCACATATATGTATGATTTTTGCAAACTCATGAATTTTGTCGCCAGAGACACCTAGCGGATATCCCGAGCCGTCCATATTCTCATGATGCTGAAGTACAGCTAATAGTATGCTATCTGGTAAGTTTAATAGCTTTAACATATTGTAGCCTGTCACAGTATGTTGTTGTATAATTTTTGATTCCTTAGATGTAACTTTGTGAGGTCTATTTAAAATTTCAGATGGTATAGTCAATTTGCCAATGTCAAAAAGAAGTGCGGCCGTGCCAAGTTCTTTTAATTGCTTAGCTGAATAACCGAGCCACTTGCCAATATTAGTAGCTAGTATTGAGACGTTTAAAGAGTGTCTATAAGTATAATCGTCGTCTTCTTTTAATTGTCTAATTCTAGATAAAATATTGTTATTTCCAGTAATATCCGGAAGCGCAGTATCTATAAATGATTCAATCGAAGAAATATCTAATGATTGACCATTTTTGACATTTTCAAACGTTTTTTTAGTTTCTTTAATTTCATTTTTATAAAGCAAATCTATAGGATCAGTTTTTATGACAGCATTTCGATTAATTCGTTTATCAATAGTAATATAATCGTTTACGGTCAACTTTGAATTTAAATCAAACGAAAGATTTTGATCAGATTTTACAAATATACTTATTTCATCTATTAAATTATTGTACATGTTTATTATTTTAGGATCTATAGCCATATCAAAACTCCTTTGTGCGTTATATACTCAAACACTCTGTATTATGGATATACCCATTATAGCATAGATGATAAATTAAAATAATAAAAAGAGGCTGCTTCAAAATAAATATTGATCAATCAGCCTCTTCTATTACAGTATTTAATTGCTTTTAATTGTATCTAATGTTGCCTTAAATTCTATTCTTTTGTTATCTCTTATTATTACTAGTTTTACTTCATCGCCCACTTCGTGTGATTTTATATTATTTTTTATGTCAGTCATTGTAGGTAATTTTAAACCATCAAACTCGACTATTATATCTTTAGGTTCTAGACCAGCTTTGTCAGCAGGACTATTTTCATATACATACTGAACAAATACTCCAACAGGGAGTTCATAAAGATCAGATAACTCATCTGTTACATTTTTACCAGCTATACCAAGATAAGGTCGCTCTACGTGTCCATTGTTTACAAGATCATCTATTATAGGCATAGCATCTGTAATTGGAATAGCAAAACCAATACCTTCAACTTCAGTATCTGCAATTTTTACTGTATTGATTCCAATAACTTCACCAGCAATATTCAATAGAGCACCGCCACTATTACCAGGATTTATAGCAGCATCGGTTTGTATAAGAGTTAAGTTCCTACCTGAAAGATTTAGCTTCCTATTTAATCCAGATATGACTCCAACGGTAGCACTATTTTCGTAATTTACAGGAGAGCCTATGGCTATAGCAGGTTCTCCAATTTTTAAATTATCAGAGCTGCCAAATGTAGCAGGTTTTAGAGTTTTGAAAAATGTTTCATCTAAGTTTTCTTTAGGTACCTTTACTACGGCTAAATCAGTTTGAGCATCACCACCGACAATCGAGGCTTCAGCCGTTTCTCCTGATGAGAAGTGAATAGTCAAGTTATTAGCGCCTTGTACTACATGGTAGTTAGTAACTATTAGAAGTTCGTCATCAGATGTATTGAATATAATACCAGAGCCTTGACCTTCCTGTACTATTTCTCTCATGAAAAAATCTTCAGTTGTAAATTTGTTAGTTATCGATACTATGGATGGATTTACATCTTCATAGATTTTAGTTATTGGAGAATCGGTAGATGTAAACGATATATTCTGCACATTATTTGCAGGTATAGTTTGTGCAACTACTGTTTGTGTTTTGGGAATATATGATGAAGCGATATTATACCCAACTCCAATGAAAGAACCTGCCGTAGCAGAACAAACCACGCCTAAAACAAGTATTTTAGGAAATGATAATCTAGATTTTTTTGCAGGTTCAGACCAGATTCTAACATTCGGATTTTGCGCTTCATTTTCCTTAAAATTATTGTCTGAGTTAAAGTCTTCGCTCATATAAATACCTCCTTCAAAGAATATAAGATTAAATAGTGAATTTTAATAAATTCACTCAATTACTTCATACATATAGTCTAAAAATTAAGTGTTAATGTGAAATGACATAGATATGAACAAAATGTTAAAAAGTACTTTTTAGTAGTTGCTATTTAGTTTTTAGAGAGTAAAGTACTTGATTTTTCAACCTTTCTAGCTTGATGTTCTAGCGTGAACGAGAAGCTAGTTCCATGCTCACTACAGCTTTCAACGAAAATTTGTTCTTTATGATTTAGAATAATTTCTCTTACAATTGCCAGACCCAAACCGTAACCATTGTTGTTTTTGCCTCTAGAAGAGTCCGATTTATAAAATCTATTCCAAATTTGATTTAGCTCTTCAGTATCTATAGTAGGGCCCTCATTGCAAATTGAAACTAAAAAATGTTTTTTTTCAGCAACTATAGATATTTTAAACAGGCCATCGTTAGGTGAAAATTTGATAGCATTATCTATTAGGTTGTAAATTACACGCTCAATCTGATCAGGAGCTCCGAGCGCGTCTAGTGGTTTATCAGTAAGCTGTATGTCAACGTGCAAGTTCTTTTCTTCTATTCGGTTTTCAAAACTATCTAAAGTAGACAGAAGTAACTGATTGATATCAAAAGCCTTTTTCTCTAGTATTTCAAATGACTCGAATTTTGTAAGACTTATTAAACTATTAGCTAAATTTTTTAACCTCAAACTTTCACTATTTATTATTCTAAGATATCGATCTTGAGATTCAACAGGTATAGTATGGTCGAGTATTGCCTGAGAGTATCCAGAAATTGAAGTGAGAGGAGATCTCAAGTCATGTGATATATTTGATATAAATGTACGTCTGCTTGACTCTATAGTATCTAATTCATTTGCCATATAATTTATATGATGTGCAATTTCTGCTAACTCGTCTTGCCTATTGGTCAATATTCGTTCTGAAAAATCACCTTTTGCGATATTTTTTAAGGCTCTAATTATTCTATAAAACTCGTACTTAAACCTAGAACCCATAATCAATATAGCTATTGAAGCTATAAGGAATATAGACAATATAACAAACAAACTTATACTAAATATTTCATGCGATGTTTTTGTTATCTCAGGTAGTGGTGAGTGAACAAATAGTGCAGATACAACATTATCCGATGATTTTATTGGATAACCTATCAATAAAATAGGTTCGTCAAAATAAGGATTGTTGTAGTCTTTTATAGTCACAATATCACCCTTGAAAACAGAAGTCAATTCTCTGTACTTGACGCTTGTTCTGAGTATAGATGAATCTGCATCTTTAGAGTCTATGAGAATTAATCCAGTTTTATCAATTAGCAAAATTCTTGCTTTTAAATATTTATCTAGAGCAGATAACTCTTTTATAAAATTACTTTGAAATGCAGTAGTTGCAGGCGATTTGCCATGAAGATCGTATTGTTCCTGAAACAAGGTATATTGTTCTTGAATCAAAACACATTGCTCTAAAAGAGTTTCCTCTCTTTGATTTATAAAATAAGTATTTAGATACCCGTTTAAAATGAAAGCTAATCCTACAACACTCAAGGTTGTGATTGACATAAAAATTTTAAACATTCGGGTAAAAATAGAACGCTGAACCATAATCCTCCTCCTTAGTTTGTAGTGAATTTATACCCAACACTCCAAACTGTTTTTATTTGCCAATCATTTTCATCAGAAAACTTTTCTCTAAGCCTTTTAATATGAACGTCAACGGTTCTAGTCTCACCGTAATAATCATAACCCCAAACATGGTCTAGTAATTGTTCTCTAGTAAAGACTTGATTGGGATTTTTGGCAAGGAATGTTAACAACTCAAACTCTTTTGGTGGAATTTCCATCAATTCACCTCTGTAAACTAGACTATAGTCATCTGGATTTATTTTTAAATTAGTATATATTATTTCGTTTGACTGTTTTTGATCAACGGGTATGTTATATCTTCTCATAACAGCTTTGACTCTAGCTAAGAGTTCTTTAGGTTCAAATGGTTTTACTATATAATCGTCGGCACCTAATTCTAATCCTAAAACCTTGTCAAAGGTTTCTGTTTTTGCAGTTAACATTATTATAGGAACATTGCTTTGTTTTCTTATTTCCCTACATATATCGTATCCATTCATCTCGGGTAGCATGATGTCTAGAAGCATGAGATCAGGATTGAATTCAGTAAATGCAGAAAGTGCTTCGCGTCCATTGTATGAAATTTGTGTTTTATAGCCTTCTTTTTGTAAATAGAGTTCTATAAGAGATGCGATATTAGGATCATCTTCTACTATAAGTATTTTTGATTGCATATTAAGCCTCCTCGAAATTTATCAAATTTGATTTTACAATATTAGTATAGCATAGAGTGTTTATGAATGGGATAATTCATAGTATTCTAAATTAAAGCTACTTTACTAATTTATATAATAGGGTTAATATGTTAATAGAGTGTGAAGGGGAGTGAATATATGAAACAGAAAATTTTAGAGTTCTTGATAAAAAATGAAAACGATTATATTTCAGGTCAAGAGATGAGTGAAAAATTGGGAGTATCACGAAATGCAGTTTGGAAGCATATTCAAAACCTAAAAAAAGAGGGTTTTCAGATAGAATCAATCAAACACAAAGGTTATAAATTAGTTCAATTAGAGGAACATCAAAAAGATTGCTTGAATTATGGACTGATATCTCCATATTTGGATACAGAGTTCATTGGAAATAAAATTTATTATTATGATTCTGTAGGATCGACTAATGTGGAGGCAAAGAAATTAGCTGATAAAAATTCCGGTGAAGGATGGATTGTAATAGCAGAAGAGCAAACTGAAGGCAAAGGTCGCCTTGGAAGAACTTGGCAATCGCCTAAAAAGACTGGAATATGGATGTCAATAGTACTTAGACCAGATGTTGAACCGAGAGAAGTTCCACAGCTTACACAATTAGCTGCGGCAGCACTTATAGAGGCATTAGCTAAATTTGGAATTGAAGCACAAATAAAATGGCCTAATGATATAGTGATAAATGGGAAGAAGATTTGTGGTATACTCACAGAAATGACGGGAACTATAGAAAGGCTTAACTATATAATACTTGGAATCGGAATGAATGTTAATTTGGAAAAAAATGATTTTCCGGAAGAATTATTGGATAAAGCAACATCTATCTATATGGAAAATGGTCAAAAAATGAATAGACAAGAGTTAGTAGGAGAAGTGTTAAACAGCATAGAGAAGTACTATAAATATTTTGTCGCTCATGACCACGAAAAGTATTTAGACGTTTGTAGAGCCAATTCGGTACTTATAGGCAAAACGGTTAGAATTATAAAACATAATAAAGAGAGAAAAGGAGTGGCTGTTGGAATAGACAATAACGGGGCTTTGATAGTTGAAATTGAAGGTAAATTAGAAAAAGTAATATCTGGAGAAGTTAGCGTAAGGGGATTATATGGTTACAGTGAATAATCAAGATATATGAGGGTAAAAAATAAATAGCGAAATAAATTTATAGTGTTTACAATTGAAAGGGGAGAGGTTAATGGAACAATTTAAAGAAAAAATTATAATGGGTATATCAGTTGGTCACAGAGAAAAAGAAGCGTTAGAAGTTCAAAAATTACTGACAGAGTACGGATGCTATGTCAAAACTAGACTAGGTTTGCATGAAGCTAGCAATAATGCTTGCAGTTCTAAAGGTCTTATAATACTAGAGTTTATACCTAATAGTGATGATAAAGTTCAGGAATTAGAGGATAAATTAGCAGCTATACCAGATGTTAAAACTGGCATAATGGAATTTTAAGCAAAAAAGAACCAGTAGAATAATCAATTCTACTGGTATTTTTTTGAATTTAGTTTTTGCCACAGCACTTTTTGTATTTTTTACCGCTACCACATGGGCATGGCTCATTTCTACCAATCTTAGGCTCTTTAACTATAGTCTTAGATTTACGTTGCTTTTTAGCAATGTCATTCTTTTCTGATTCACTTAATAATTCATCCCACATAGGAAGAGTATAAAGCCACTCTGCTTTGTTATCAAGCATGTTGTAGTATAAATTAGCTAAATTCACATCTAACTCTACATTAGATTCTTCAGATAAAGAATCTAAATCAAGTTCAGACTCAAGACTTGTATTGATTCCGTCTAAGAAACCTGCAAATTCTACAGCAGACATCTCAAATTTTTCACTCAAAGTTTTGATATCACCACTTAATTTTTCTTTTGGATTTGATAAAATATGTTCATAAACCTTTGTTTCCTTTGGTATATATTTATTCCAAAATGATTCATATTCTTCTCTAGTCATATCTGTGTGGAATTGATCATTCCATTGTTGATATAATGCCATTATAATTCATCCTTTCTAAACATTAATATAGACTTTATTATTATACCATATGGAGAAATAATGACAAGTACTGAATTGTAGAGGATGAAAATATATAGAAATATGATAGAATAATAGTTAGGGGAGGGGTTTTGATGTCAAAAGGATATGGTTTTAAGTTAAAACGAGAAAATAACAGAGAATTAGATTGTATTTGCTGGACAGTTGAAAATCCACGCGGTATATTGCAAATTTCTCACGGTATGGCAGAGCATAAGAAAAGATATGAGAACTTTGCAAAATTTTTAAATTCAAAAGGATTTAGTGTTTATGCACATGATCATAGAGGGCATGGTAAATCAGCTAATGAAAAACTTGGTTTCTTTGCGTATGAAAGTGGATGGGAAAAAGTTAGAGATGATATATATGCACTTACTAAAGAAATAAAACGTAGAGAAGGAAATGTACCTATATTTTTATTTGGGCATAGTATGGGTTCTTTTTTATCAAGGGCATATATACAAGAGTATGGCGCAGAAATTAAAGGGGTAATACTTTCAGGAACAGCAGGAAAGCCTGGAATTAAAGGTGTTATAGGTAAAAAGATTGCAGAAAATAACGGTAAAAAATATGGAGTGGATACATTAAGTCCAAAACTTAATGACATGGCTTTTGGAAACTACAACAATAGATGTAAGGATAATAAAACTGAATTTGATTGGCTTTCAAGAGATGAAAATGAAGTTCAAAAATACATAGAAGACCCACTATGTGGCTTTGTATGTACAAATCAATTTTATGCGGATTTATTAGGGGGGCTTATAAATATATCGAAACGAAGAGAAATTAAAAAGATACCAAAAAATTTGCCTATATTTTTGATTTCTGGAAGCATGGATCCTGTTGGAGAATATAAAAAAGGAGTTCTTCAAACATATCTGAGTTATTCAAAGTGTGGAATAAAAGATGTAAGATATAAATTTTATGAAGGCGCTCGCCATGAATTAATAAATGAGCTGAATAAAAATGAAGTATATGAAGATATAATTAATTGGATAGAGGAACACTTGTAAAAAATCCCATGTGAAATATTCTAAAATAGAATGTTTCACATGGGATTTTTATAAATATATTTACCAACTACATAAAATGCCAAGGGCCCTAGGTCCAAACATTGTACCTAAAGATGGTCCGATTTCACTTAATTCTATAACTGCATCAGGGTGTTTCTTTGCAACCATATCTCCGAGTTTTTGTGCCTCGTCTCTATTTAGAATATAAGCAATATGAATGATTTTAGCATCTGGATGAATATTGTCAATCATTTGTTTTATAGCTTTATTTTTTCCTCTAGATCGACCAACTATTTGTATAGTTCCATCAACTACTCCAACTATTGGTTTTATGTTTAACATATTAACTATGACTTTTTTACTGTGAGACAGCCTACCTGCTTTTTCTATATAGTCGAGAGTTTCAAATGTCATGTTAACACTCATGTGTTTTTTTTCTTTTTCTATAATTTTTACTATTTCATCTCTAGATTTACCATCGTTAGCAAGTTCATTTGCTCTTTCTACTAATACTCTTAGATTTGGTCCAGACGTTTGAGAATCTATTACGGATATGCTATCAGAACCAACCATATGTGCGGCCATAAGCGCTGTATTATAAGTTCCACTAGTTTTAGAAGATACCATTATAGCAATGACATCATTTCCAGAATTTATAGCAGATTTAAATACTTCTTCAAACTCTCCAATAGGTGGCTGAGAAGTTTTAGGGAAATCTTTACAAATTTCTAGCAATCTATAAGATTCTTCGTATTCTCCTTGAAATCCTTCACGAATAACAGTCCCATCAAAGTCGACTAATATAGGCATTACTTTTATATCATTGTTTTCAACATAATCGCGTGTCATACATGATGTAGAATCAGTAACAATTACGATTTTTGACATAGAAAACACTTCCTTTCAATAATTTTATGAAAAACGGATACGTTTTTTCGGATAAAGCTCTCTAGAACACTATTGTATTATATTTGTAGATATAGATGCAATAGCTTTGTCATGAATTAAATTCAAAAAAATTATAAAAATTTTTTATAATTAAGCTATATATACCCATAATCGGGTATATAGTTATAGAAATTGTAAAAATACATATGAATAAAATAAAGACATAATTGGAGATGATTATATGCAGAAGAGAAAAAAAATAAAAACGCTTATAGTAGACGATTCCATTGTGTTTAGAAAGACATTAGAGGATGGTTTAAAACAAGATTCTGGGATAGAGATTGTTGGGACAGCGTCTAATCCATATGAAGCAAGAGATATGATAATAAAACATAGACCGGATGTAATGACATTAGATGTAGAGATGCCAAGGATGAATGGTATAGACTTTTTGAAAAAATTAATGCCGCAATATCCTATGCCAGTAGTTGTTGTAAGTGCAGTTAGTGAAAATGTCTTTGATGCTTTAGATGCTGGGGCAGTGGATTTTGTTACCAAGGCGAGAGGAAATGGTGAAATAATGTCTATGATTAATGAATTGATTGTTAAGATAAAAATTGCATCTGTTTCTAAAGTATCTCAGCATAAAACTAGTTATGAAAAAATCGTACCGGCATCTATTGGAGGGGCGAAAACGGAAAAAATAATAGCCATAGGAGCTTCCACTGGTGGGACGGAGGCTACTTATGATTTAATAAAGTATTTTCCAAAGGATATACCCGGTACGGTTATAGTACAGCATATGCCAGCTGGTTTTACAAAGATGTATGCGGATCGTCTAAATAGATGCTGCCTAGTTTATGTAAAAGAAGCTCAGCATGGAGATAAAATAGAACGTGGAAAAGTGCTGATAGCTCCTGGAGGGGATCAGCATATGAAAGTTGTGAGACGAGGCAATAATTTTTACGTTGAGCTTGAAAGAGGTGGAAAGGTAAATGGTCATTGTCCATCGGTAGATATTTTATTTCAATCAGTAGCAGATAGAGTGGGTTCAAAGGCAATAGGAGTAATACTTACAGGAATGGGAAGAGATGGTGCATCTGGATTGTTGGAGATGAGAAACAATGGGGCTTATACAATTGGTCAAGATGAAAAAAGCTCTATAGTGTATGGGATGCCAAAGGTTGCATACGACATAGGAGGGGTTGAAAAGGTAAGTAATCTTTCGGGTATGCACAAAATAATAATAGATAAGTGCAAAAATAAATAAAGTATTGTGAGGGATTGTTTTAAAATGGATTGATGAAACTATTTTAGAACAATCTTTTTTGTACGTTTAATATCGCATAATGGACAAGGTGCTATTTTTGTAAGATAATGTTATTGGGAGTGATATTTATGAAAAAAACAAATGCTATGAGGTTATTAGACCAAAAAAAAGTAGAGTATAAAACAACAGAATATAAAGTTGACGAAGCTGATTTAAGTGCAACACATGCAGCAAAAATGCTAGGTGTTGACGTGAAATTGGTTTATAAAACTCTGGTTTTAAGAGCAAAAAACGGAGATATATTGATAGCTTGTATACCAGGAGCAGAGGAAATAGATTTAAAAGCACTTGCAAAGACATCGGGGCATAAAAAAATAGAGATGATAAAAATGAAAGAACTACTAGGTTTAACTGGATATATACGAGGTGGCGTTTCACCATTAGGCATGAAAAAACAATATAAAACATATTTGGAAGAGAGTATGTTTGAATTAGAAAATATATATTTTAGCGCAGGAGAGAGAGGAAAGCAGATATACATGTCTCCGAGCAAACTAGAAAAAGTACTGAATGCTAAAAGGGGTTCATTTGTAATAAAGAAATAGCAAATCCTTAAGAACATTGATAAACCGCGATGGATGTGGTATGATATCGAATATATGTTCGTGTATGGAGGTGCTTTGAAATGAAATTAATACACATTGCAGATTTACATTTAGGTAGATGTTTTAATACTAATGATCACAACTATAACCACTTAAGAAGAGAAGAACTTTTTGAAACATTTGAAAATGTTTTGAGATATGGCAGAGATAAAGGAATTTATCATGTACTTATAAGTGGCGATTTTTATGAAGATGATACCTGTACTTATAAAGAGATAAAAAGAATAGTAAGCATTATAGAGATGTATGCTGAAATAAATATATACATTATTGCTGGAAATCATGACCCACTCAATGAACAATCGTGGTACACTAGGATAACTTGGCCTGAAAATGTCAATATATTGATAGATGAAAATGATAAAGCAATTGTTGAAAATATAGAAATATATGGATTAAGTTGGAGACAAAAGCTTTGGAAAAATGAGAAAATTTTTGAATTTGATTTAGATAATAGCAAAACAAATATACTTATGCTACATGGAGATATCAAAGATTTAAAATCAGACTATTTTGCTATTGATGTCGAAAAATATTTGAATTTAGGATTTGACTATTTAGCCTTAGGGCATATACACAAACCAGAAATTCAAAATAAATACTCATATCCAGGATCATTAGAGCCAATGAAATTTGCAAACAATGAAAAACATGGAATGGTGGTATTAGATGCTAATGATGAGGCGATAAAGGTCGAATTTGTAGAGTTTGCAAAGCGAAATTTCAATACAATAGAATTAATTGTCGATAGAGATGAAAAAATAGATCAAATAGAAGAAAATTGTAGAAAAATGATGAATGATATAGGTAGTAGAGAAGATATATATAGGATTCGATTTAAAGGAGTACTCAAAAGTACTTGTGCAGAAACAATAAAAGGTAATTTAGAGAAATATTTCTATAAGGTTGAATTTGAAAATAAAGCTATTGGAGTGACTGAAATATTAGATTGTGACAACCCAATCTTTGAAAAGGTACAGAAAGAACTTAGCAAAGAGACTTACTCTCCAGAGATGAAAAAGCGTATAGAAGAAATAGTGTTGACAGCTTTGATAAAGACAGGGAGGGCGTAGAGGGTGAAGATAGATAAAATACTCATTCGAAATTTTGGAAAGCTTAGAAACAAAGATATAGAATTAAAATCTGGGATTAACGTTATTTACGGCAACAATGAATCGGGGAAAACTACGATACATAGATTTATAGAAGCTATGCTATTTGGATTTCACAGAGAACAGGCTAAAATTAGAAAATATAATTTGGAATATGACTTATATAAACCAAAAAAATATTTAGATTATGGTGGAGAATTATTTATAAGCAAGGGAAGGAAAACGTATAGGATAGATAGAAATTTTTCTAATAGAGAGACTTTGGTTTTTTATGACTATGATCAAAAAATAGATTTAACTCAAACGTTGCCATTTGACAATGTCTATAAGGTATCTGATTTAAGTAATTGGCTTGGAATTAGCTATAGAAACTTTTTGAATACAGTTTATTTGACTCAAAATCATCCACTGATAGAAAAATCATACTATACTCAAATAGAGAAAGAACTCATAAGAGGAAACGACAGAAAAATGAGTAGTGCTATATTTAATAAAGCGATAAATTGGATAGATAATGAGTGTTCTAAAATAGGAAGTGAAGGAAGAAAAAAGACGTCTGAATATGGAAAAACAGTTCATAAATTGGAACAATTGGAATCTGAGAAAAAGGATATATTAGAGCTTGAAGAGCAACTTAGCGTGCTTATAGAAAGTGGAGAAAATTATAGAAAACAAAAAAAGAATTTAGAGAAGCAATTAGAAGAAGAATTAGATATCAGAAGAAAAATAGAGTTAAAGAAAAAATACGAGAAATATAAAAAATTTAGAATAAAGAAAAATGATTTCGAATCATTACAAAAAGAGTTAGAATATTATTTCCCATATAAAAGTTTTTCAGAAAGAGAGTATGCAAGTTTACAAGAACTTGAAATGCAGCTGAGTGGAATTAAAAATCAAGTTAATGAAATTCGAAAAGAAGATAAAAAGTATTTTGAAGAATTAAATTATATATTAAAAGAAATGAAAACAAAAAAATTATTAGCTATGTTAATTGGAATATTAACTGTTACAGGTGCAGGTGTATTTTCGTGGATAAAAAATTTTAGTAGTTTTAGTATTTTAATTGGTTTAGTCATATTTATGAGTGGAATCTTAGTTGGATATTTAGGATTATTCAAAACGAAACAAAATCAAAAATACAAAATGTCTAGAATAAACGAAATAAAAGTTAAACTCAGTGATGTAGTAGAAATACAAAGTAAAATTGAAAAGAAGCTAAAATCTTTTTGCAATGAAGTTGGTTGTACAAATTCGAAAGAATATAGAAATGGATTGGAAAAGAAACAGACGTATTATCAATTATTCAATCAAAAATGTGAAGATGAAGTTTTGATTTCACGATGGAGTGATGAATTATCTAACTTCAACTATAATGAAAAAGAGGCTATTGTACTGGATTTATTTGACGAAGAGTGTGATTTATTAGATATTGATATATTGAAAAAAGCTCTAGATGAAGTTAAAAGAGAATTGGATTATACAGAAGGATTATTAAAGGGAAGTTATGAAGGGAAAAGAAGTCTAGTAGACATTCAGACAGATATAGATTATTATGAGAAGAGGCGTAAGCTTTTGAATTTTGAAATCAAAGCTCACAAAAATGCATCAGCTTTGCTTGAAAAGTTGAGAGAATCTGAAAATCAGCTTGAATCTGAAGATTACCAAAAATTGTATAATGAATTGATTTTTTCTCTTACTGAGGGAAAATATGAAACTCTATTTATAAATGATTCTGGAGATATAGAGCTTAAAGAATCTAATTCAGAAAGAGTGTGGAATATAAATGAGCTGAGTGCAGGAACTAGGGCTCAAATTTTTCTTGCAATTAGGCTCAGCTTAAGGTCTATTATGACATATAAAGAAACTTACCCTATGATTATTGATGAGGCTTTTGTTAAATACGATGATAATAGATTGAAAAGTACATTTAAAGAGTTAAATCGAAATGATGACGATCAAATAATAGTATTTACTTGTTCTAAAAGAGAACGACAAATACTTGAGGAATTAGAACTAGATTATAATTGGATAAATATAGAATAGTAGAAAAGTAAAAGAGGGATGAAGTATGAAGATTTTTGCCATAGGCGACTTGCATATGGATCACAAAAAAGAAAAACCAATGGATATCTTCGGAGAAGGTTGGAAAAATCACGAAGAAAAGATATTTGAGAATTGGAGAAATCAGGTAGGAAAGGACGATGTTGTCTTACTACCAGGAGATATCTCATGGGCTATGCGGATAGAGCAAGCTACAGAAGATTTGGCGAAAATAGATGCTCTTCCAGGCAGAAAATTTATAAGCAAGGGAAATCATGACTATTGGTGGGAATCTATATCTAAGCTCAGAAAATTAGGTTTTGAAAGTATAGAATATATACACAATACAGGATATGATATAGGTGGAATTGGAATTGCAGGTGCTCGAGGTTGGACTGATAGAGATAACGAGGATTTCGATATCCATGATGAAAAAATATATATGAGAGAAGTAAGCCGTTTGAGATTGTCACTAGAACAAATAAAAGATGTAGAATACAAGATAGTCATGATTCACTATCCTCCATTTAGATTCAATGGAGAATTTAATGAATTTTCTAATCTTATGGAGGAATATGGTGTGGACTTGTGCTTGTATGGACATTTACATGGAGATGGACATCAATATGTTATAGAGGGAAATTACGGAGGTATTCAGTTTTATTGTGTATCTTGTGATTATATTAATTTTGAATTAAAAGAATTGAGGGAAGCCCATGTCTAGAGAGATAGAAATTAAAGTATTGAATATTGATGTAGAAGAAATTAAAGAGAAACTTTTAGAGATTGGTGCAATAAAAGTCAAAGAGGAAATTCAACAAAATATTGTTTTTGATACAGATGATTGTCTAAGTAAAAATGGAATAGATGGATATTTGAGAGTTAGATCGGTTGAAGATTTAATTTCGAATGAGGAGTACCATGAATTTACACTGAAGAAGAAATTGTGTGTAGATGAAACTAGTAGAGTACATGAAGAAATAGAGACTAGAATAGAAAAGCCTGAAGTTATGGTGGAAATAATGAAAGCCGTTGGAATAGAAGTATTACACCGTGGAGAGAAGAAAAGAGTATCTTATAGATTTGAAGAGATATTATTTGAAATTGATATTTGGGATGATAAAACATATCCAGATCCATATATGGAGATAGAAGTTTGCAAAAATGAAGATTTAGAAAGAGCAGTTAGACTTTTAGATTTAAATGAGTCGCAATTAACTACGAAATCTATAAATACATTGAGAAAAGAAAAGAATTTGAAATAGGAGGCTGGGAAAATGTTAAATCAAGAGACTGTAAGAAGAGTACTTGAAGCTGCAGTTGCTTATGGCGGGGATTTTGCAGAATTGTTTGTAGAGCAAAAGACAGCGACAGGTATAGTTATGTTAGGTGGTAAGGTTGAAAATGCCTTATCTGGAAAAGACTTTGGTATAGGACTTAGAATTTTTAATGGATTTAAAAGCATATATGTTTACACTAGTCAAAAAGAGGAAAATCACCTGATAAAAATGGCTCAAAACGCATCAAAAGCATTGATGGCAGATGTAAGTATAAATGGTGATATAAAGCTCAATAGAGTAGAGTATTCAAATAGACATGAAGTTAAAGTATTGCCGGAGACAATAGCCAAAATGCAAAAGGTAGAACTTATGAGAAGAGCGCATGAGACAATAAATTCTTACGATGATTCTATCACTCAAGCTATGATAAGATATCAAGATTCAAAACAAAATGTTTTGATTGCAAATACCGAAGGAAAATGGATTGAAGATCAGAGAATTAGAACTAGAATGGCGATGCAGTCTGTGGCATCAAAAGATGGAGAAATGCAAACTGGATTTTATGGACCAGGAGCTCATAAGGGATTTGAATTTTATGATGATATAAATATAGAAGACTATGCAAGAGAATCTGCAAGAATAGCAGTTACAATGCTAAATGCAGAAGAATGTCCGAGTGGAAAAATGCCAGTTATAATAAACAATGAATTTGGTGGAGTAATATTCCACGAGGCATGCGGACATAGTTTAGAGGCGACATCGGTGGCAAAGGGTGTTTCCGTATTTTCAGATAAGCTAGGAGAGAAAATAGCAGCTGATTGTGTAAGTGCTATAGATGATGGAACTATTACAAATGCATGGGGTTCTCAAAATATAGATGATGAAGGTGAATTCTGTAAAAAAAATATACTTATAGAAAATGGTGTATTAAAAGGATATTTAATTGATAAATTAAATGGAAGGCGTATGAAAATGGACCCAACAGGTTCTTCTAGAAGACAATCTTATAAATATGCACCTACATCTAGGATGACAAATACATTTATAGCTCCAGGAAAAGATTCAATAGAAGAAATGATTTCTAGCACAGAGAGTGGAATATATGCAAAATATATGGGCGGTGGTTCTGTAAATCCAGCTACTGGTGATTTTAATTTTGCAGTAATGGAAGGTTATATGATAGAGAATGGAAAGATTACTAAGCCTGTTAGAGGTGCTACTCTTATCGGAACAGGAAGTGAAGTACTTAAAAATATCGATAAAGTAAGTAGTGATTTAGAACACGGACAAGGTATGTGTGGTTCTGTTAGTGGCTCGTTGCCTGTTAATGTTGGACAACCGACAATTAGAGTTCAAAATATAACAGTTGGTGGAAGAAAGGGTGAGTAGTGATGATAGATAATAATACCATTGAAAAACTATTTCGAGAAGCCTATGAATTGGGTTTAGAAGACGTGGAAATATATGTACAGGAAAGCGATAATTTTTCGGTTAAAATCTACGAAGGTGAAATAGATAAATATAGTCTTTCAGAAGAGTTTGGAGTATCAATTAGAGGAAAATACGACGGTAAAATGGGTTATGCCTATGCAGAAAAATTAGAAGAAGAAGATTTACTTGAATTAGCAAAGGCAGTCCAAGAAAATGCTATGATTATAGATAGTGATGATGAATATGAAATATATGCAGGAGATAAGGAATATAAGATTATAGATAATTATAATTCTAATCTAGATGAAATTGACCAACTTGATAAAATAGAATTTGTAAAAAACTTAGAAAAAACAATTAAGTCTATGGATTCTAGAGTGCAGAAAGTTAATCAAGCAATCTACGGAGAGGGAAAGGCAAAAACTAGTATAACTAACACGAAGAATTTGAGTTTGAATGATAGAGGTAATATGGCCTATGTTTATGCTTCAGCGGTATTTGAAGAAAATGGAAGCACGAAAACAGCAGGAAATCATCAAATTGGAAATGATTTCAGCAAATTTGACTACGAAGAATTAGCTAAGAAAATAGTTGATGAGGGATTGTCTAAATTAGGAGCTAAACCGGTTAAGACTGGAAATTATGAAATAATACTCAGATATGATGCTATGGGTGATTTATTTTCAACATTTCTATCAAATTTTTCAGCGGAAAGTGTACAAAAAGATTTGTCTGCATTAAAAGGGAAATTAGGAGAGCAAATAGCGGTAAGCGAGTTCAACTTAATAGATAATCCGCATTTAGAAGTAGGTTTAGCAAGTAGAGGTTATGATAGCGAGGGAGTTGCTACTAGACCTCAAAAAATTATAGAAAACGGACAATTGAAAACGTATTTCCACAATTTAAAAACAGCTAAAAAAGATGGAATAAGATCAACAGGGCATGCACATAAGAGCTCTTACAAAGGAACTCTTGGAATTAGTCCGTCGAATTTATATATAGAAAAAGGCGAAAAAACTAGAGAAGATATGATGCAAGAGATTGGAGAGGGTCTTTTGATTTCGGATTTATCAGGATTACATTCTGGTGTAAATGCATTGTCAGGACAGTTTTCTCTATTAGCTGAAGGATATTACTTCAAAGATGGTAAGATAGAATACCCAGTAGATCAAATAACTATTGCTGGAAATTTCTATGATATATTAAAAAATATAAAGTGCATTGGAAATGATTTAGAATTCGGAATGCCATCTGGGGGTTCATATATTGGAACACCTTCAATAGCAGTTGGAAATTTGGTAGTTGCTGGAGAATAAAAGCTTGAAATTAAATAAAATGGGTATCTAAACATAAGACTATAGACTAAAGGAGGTGGCCGATATGAAAGAACAAACCTTGGTAATTATAAAACCTGATGGTGTAAAAAGAGGATTAGTAGGAGAGGTAATATCTCGCTATGAAAAAAGAAAATTTGAAATAAAAAGTTGCAAGGTTGTTTCTCCTGATCGTTCCATCGTTGAATTACATTATGAGGAACACAGCGGAAAACCGTTTTTCGAAGAATTGGTGAATTACTTTATGGAAGGCCCTGTTTTTGTTATGATAGTTGAGGGTAATGAGGCGATTGAAGTTATAAGGAATATGAATGGGGATAAAAACTTTAAAGTAGCATTGCCAGGGACTATAAGAGGTGATTTCGCAAATAGTACGACTAGAAATATAGTTCATGCATCAGATAGTGGAGAAGCAGCACAGCGGGAGATTAGGATTTGGTTTCCCGAAAAACATTAAGAAGTAAAGTTAGGAGACCGAGAAGTTATGTTGGAAATTACAGTACCAGGTTATAGAACCTACAAATTAGAGAATTTGGTTTTGGATTTTAATGGAACAATTGCCAAAGATGGAAAAGTAGAAGATGAGATATTAGAGGATCTCAGATTGCTGAGTCTTAAATTAGATGTTTATGTAATATCGGCAGATACAAATGGAAATGTACGATCGCTATTTGAAGATGAGCCTGCTGAAGTTATAGTGACATCTAAAGAAAATGGCAGCAAAGAAAAGTTTGACTTAATTGAAAAATTGGGTTGGGAAAATACAGTAGCTATTGGAAATGGAAGAATAGATATAAAAATGCTAGAGGAAGCAGCACTTTCAATCTGTGTTATGGGTGAAGAGGGCTGTGCTAGAGAAGCTATGCTAAATAGTGACATAATAATCGGAAACAGAGAAGAGGCTCTAAAACTATTATTAAAGACGAATAGATTAGTAGCTACGCTTAGAGGTTAAAGTAAAGGGCTTGTATCAAAATTGATAAATAAATCGATTTTGATACAAGCCCTTTTAATATAAATTAATTCTTATTTCGAAAATGCAGGTAAAACTCCGCCTTTGTAATTATCAAGTATATATTTTTCTACCTTTTCAGATTGAAGAACTTCTACTAATTTAGCTAAATCTTCTCTTTTTTCATCACCTTTTTTTACAGCGATTATATTTGCATATGGAGATTCAGCACCTTCAACTAAGAGAGCATCTTCAGCAGGAGATAAGTCTGCTTCAAGAGCATAATTACCATTTATAATAGCTCCATCAAAATCATCTAATATCCTAGGTAGTTGAGCAGCTTCTAACTCAGAAAATTCAAAATTTCTAGGGTTAGAAGTGATATCATTTACCGTACCCTCAAGACTTGCTGTTTCAGATAAAGTAATCAAATCATGTGCTTGAAGAAGTAAAAGTGCACGTCCTTCATTTGTAGGATCATTAGGAACTGCAATTCTAGCGCCATCTGGTAATTGATCTAAGCTAGTGTACTTTTTAGAAAAAAGACCTAGTGGTTCTACGTGTATAGTAGCAATACTGGCTAATTCTATATTTTGTTCTTTACAGAAATTCTCTAAATATGGAAGATGCTGAAAGAAGTTTGCATCTAAATCACCATTTGATACAGCTATATTAGGTTGTACATAATCTGTAAATTCTTTTACTTCAAGGGTAATCCCTTCTTTTGCTAAATCGTCTTTAATTAAATTTAATAATTCCGCATGTGGTACTGGAGTAGCCCCAATAGTCAATTTTTTTTCTTCTGATTTTGAACCACAGCCAACTAAAAGTGCAAACAATACTAAAAATAAACTTCCAACTAAAATTTTCTTTTTCATAAAAAACCTCCTGAGTATATATTATTATTTTATTTTAATTATTTAGCGATACAACATGAGTTTAGAAACTAAGCGATTGCCAAAAAATTGAATACTTTGAACTAAAATTATTATTACAATTATTGCTGCAAGCATTGTGTCGGTTTGAAAACGATAATAACCATAGCGAATAGCAAGATCTCCTAGACCACCACCACCGATTGCACCGGCCATTGCAGAATAACCTATTAGATTTATTATAGTAAGAATCATGCCATTTACAAGTGATGGAAGTGATTCTGGCAAGAGAACCTTTAATATAATTTGAAATAGCGAACTTCCCATAGATCTAGCAGCTTCTATTATTCCACAGTCGATTTCCAATAATGCATTTTCAACCACTCTGGCAATGAAAGGTGCAGCTGCAATTGACAAAGGTAAAATACTAGCACTAGTACCTATACTAGTACCTATAACAATTCTAGAAAGTGGTAACAATAAAATCATTAGAACGATAAATGGGAAGGATCTAAATATATTAACAATTCCACCTAATGTTTGATTTATATACTTATTTGGCATGAGTTGGGGATTTCCGGTAATATAAAGTATTATACCTAGTGGAAGGCCAACGATTAATGCAAAAAATGATGAAGCGAAAACCATATAAAGTGTTTCTAAAAGTGGTCCGCCTAAAAGTTCTAATATATTATCCATGTAAACTAACCTCCTGTTTTAGTGGTATTACATTTGAAATTTTATTGCTATTTGGAAAATGTCCTTTAATAGCACTTACAAAATTTTTGCCTGTTTTAGATTTAGGATTTGAGAAAATTTCCTCTACAGAATTTTCCTCAATTATTTTTCCAGATTCAATTATAGCTACCCTATCGCATATTTCCTTGACTACTTCCATTTGGTGAGTAATCATTACTATTGTAAGATTGAATTTCTTTTGTAATTCTCTTAAAAGAGACAATATGGAGTGCGTAGTCTGTGGATCTAAAGCAGAAGTGGCTTCGTCACAAAGCAAAACCTTTGGATTGTTTGCGAGAGCTCTAGCTATTGCAACCCTCTGCTTTTGACCACCACTTAGTTGAGATGGATATGATAGCTTTTTATCACTTAATTCAACTAATTCTAAGAGTTCATCAACTCGAGAATTGATGTCTTTTTTAGACCATCCTAAAATTTCGAGGGGAAAACCAATGTTTCCAGCGACTGTTCGCGAACTTAGTAGGTTGAATCCTTGAAATATCATGCTATGCTTTTGTCTAAATGATCTAAGCTCTTTATTTGAAAGGGTCAATACATTAGTAGAATCAAAATATATTTCGCCGCAATCAGGTTCTTCTAATCTATTTAGTAGCCTTATTAGAGTTGATTTCCCAGCACCACTAAGTCCGATAATGCCAAAAATGTCTCCAGAATTAATTTCTAATGAAACACCATCTAACGCTTTGAATGAAGAGTCTTTTGTTATAAAAGTCTTACTCAAATTATTTAGTTTAATCATAATAACCTCCAAATATGCTCGAAAAAAGGTCCTCCTAAAGACTAGGAGGACCTTGATTTTTAAATTTTGAGTATAAAAAAGAGACCTCTCTCATCTTCCGGTAAATTTACCGCAGGATTTAGCACCATGTATCTTAATGGAGATACTGGTTGCTGGGCGTCATAGGGCCAGTCCCTCAGCCACTCTTGATAAGAGCATTCGTATTTTGTTTTTGTAATAAAATTAATTATACGTACATAACGAGTAAAAGTCAATAGAAAATTTAAAAAAATTTTTTGAAAAAAGGTATTGAATCTTTAATGAAAACATGCTATTCTATATTTAAGCTATTGCTTAAGAAGTAAGCAAATGTTGAGGTGATGATGTGACGAAAAGAGAAGAGGAAATACTAGAATTGCTAAAAAGAGATCCGCTTATTTCTCAAAAAGATTTATCAGAGTGTTTGGGAATAACCCGTTCATCTGTAGCAGTTCATATAACAAATTTGATTAAAAAAGGTTATATACTAGGTAAGGGATATGTATTAAAAGAAGACGAGTATGTAGTTGTGATAGGTGGAGCGAATATAGATATACAGGGAGTTCCATATTCATCATTGGTTAGAAATGACTCAAACCCAGGAGAGGTAACGATGTCTGCTGGAGGGGTAGGAAGAAACATAGCAGAAAATATTACAAGAATGGGTGCAGATGTAAAACTTATAACAGCACTTGGAGATGACCCATATGGTCAAAAATTAATGAATGATTGTATTGAAGCTGGCATAGACATGTCTGCGACTACAATATTTAATGATGCTAGTACATCGACATATTTATCGATATTAGACGGCGAAAAAGACATGGATGTAGCTATAGCTCATATGTCATTGTTTGACAGAATGACGGTAGACTTGATAAAGAAAAAACATAGCGTTATACAACACGCGAAGTTAATAGTACTAGATACTAATATACCTAGAGAGACTATTGAGTATATATTGAATACTTATACACATATACCTATTTATCTCGATACAGTTTCATCAGCAAAGGCAAAAAAAGTACTTGATTTAATTGGCAGATTCCATGCGATAAAGCCAAATAGAATAGAAGCAGAGCTTCTTACAGGAATAAAGGTAAGTGATGAAAATAGTTTAAAACTAATAGGAGAGAAATTATTAGCTAAAGGAGTTAAGAATGTCTATATAAGTTTAGGAGATGAAGGAGTCTACTATACTGATGGAAATGAAAGTGCATGGCTGAGATCACCTAAAATAGATATAGTAAATGCTACAGGTGCAGGTGATGCATTTATAGCAGGATTAGTTTATGGACATTTAAATAATTATGCAATTAATAAGCGTACAAAGCATGCTATGGGAGCATCCATGGTAGCTTTAAGACATAAAGAAACAATCAATCCAAATATTTCACTGGAAACAATAAATAATATATTAAAGGAGTATGATTTATGTTAGAAAAATACTTAGAAATTAAACCAGAAGTAAAAGAAGCTTTAGAAGCAGGAAAGGCTGTAGTTGCACTAGAATCTACTATCATTTCACATGGAATGCCATATCCACAAAATGTCGAAACTGCATTAAAAGTTGAAGAAATAGTTAGAGAAAATGGAGCAATTCCAGCTACAATAGCGATATTAGATGGAGTATTGAAAGTTGGTTTAACGGAAGAAGAAGTTGAGAGACTTGGGAAAAGTACAGATGTAATAAAAGCTAGTAGAAGAGATTTACCATTTATAGTAGCTAAAAAATTAAATGGAGCGACTACAGTTGCATCTACTATGATTTTAGCAAATATGGCCGGAATCAAAGTTTTTGCAACAGGCGGAATAGGCGGAGTTCATAGAGGCGCTCAGGAAACATTTGACATATCAGCAGACCTTATGGAGCTAGCTAACACAGATGTTGCAGTAGTTTGCGCAGGAGCAAAATCTATACTAGATATTGGACTTACTCTTGAATATTTAGAAACACAAGGAGTTCCAGTAGTTGGTTTTGGAACAGATGAATTGCCAGCATTCTATACTAGAAAAAGTGGATTTGGAGTTGACTATAGAGTTGATAGCCCAGATGAACTTGCATTAGCACTTAAAGCTAAGTGGGATATGAATCTTAAAGGTGGAGTTGTAGTAGCAAATCCAGTTCCAGAAGCGTATCAAATGGACTATGATGTTATAACAAAAGCTATAAATGATGCAGTTGCAGAAGCAGAGCAGAAGGGTATCAAGGGTAAAGAAAGTACACCATTCTTGCTTGCTAAAGTAAAAGAAATTACTGCAGGTAAGAGTTTGGAAACAAATATTGAGCTTGTATTTAACAATGCAAAAATTGGAGCTCAAACAGCAGTGAAATTAGCAGAATTAGCTTAATTAAAGTAAAATATCAAAATACAAAAGCAGCGTCTAATCTCATTTGAGCTTAGGCGCTGCTTAAGTATTAACACAATCTGTAGTCATTTAAAACGACTTCCTTTCTAAACTTATTGTAGATAGTGCTGCGTTTCAACCAATGCAACTATATGATCAAGTTGCCAATAACCGATGCGTTTACATTTGTTATAAGATTTTGATTTAAGATAGTCTTCTTTACCTTCCCATAATTCCAAGTGGCCATCTTTTGTAACTCTTAAAAACTGTTCTGGTTCTAATACAAAATAACCACTAAGCATTAAAATAGCACCGACTTTTTCGATTCGACCATTTTCATTGATAATCATAAAAATCCCTCCTTTGTAAATGAAATTGGTGCATATGTGGTTTTGTACTAATAATATCGTCCACTTTTATGAAGTTATAAAGTGTATATACCCAATTAATTGTATAAAAATAATTTTTATATATAATTTTTTTGATTAAAGCGTATTTGTAACGCCATAAAATGCATAGATTGACAGCTTGAGTGTAATAAAATATAATAAGAGAGAATTAGTTTAATAAAAAAATAGGTCTTCTAATAGTAAATCATTTTATTAATATAATTGATTAGAAGTTAAATGGTAAAGAGGTGTAAATCCTCTGCAGCCCCCGCTACTGTGAGTCGTTTTATCGATGAGCCAGAAAACAGCCTAATTTATAGAGATTACAGCCGCGGAGGGCAGGACGTAATGTGTAGATGATGTTTGCGAACATGATTGTGCGCCTTTACTTACTGTAGGGTGCTTTTTTTATGCATAAAATCACAAAGTAAATGAGGAGATAATATGGCGAAAAATATAATGTTTCAAGGAACAGGATCTTCTGTTGGGAAAAGTCTTATAACAGCTGCAGTTGGCAGAATATTAAATGATAGAGGATATAGAGTTTATCCTTTTAAATCTCAAAATATGGCACTTAATTCATATATAACAGATGAAGGATTTGAAATGGGTAGAGCTCAAGTAGTTCAGGCGGAAGCAGCTAGGGTGAAACCAGAGGTTGCAATGAACCCAATATTATTAAAGCCTACAAGTGATATCGGAAGTCAGGTTATTTTAATGGGTAAAGTATATGCTAATTTAGATGCAAGTAATTATATGGCACTTAAGCAGGAGTTTAGACCAGAGATTATGAAGGCATACAATAAACTTGCGGAAAAGGCAGACTATATATTGATAGAGGGAGCTGGGAGCCCAGCAGAAATTAATTTAAAACAAAATGACATTGTTAATATGGGAATGGCAGAAATGGTAGATGCTCCAGTGATACTTATAGGAGATATAGATAGAGGCGGTGTATTTGCTTCACTTTATGGAACATATATGCTGTTAGATGAAGCAGAAAAGAAAAGAGTAAAAGGATTTATAATAAATAAATTTAGAGGCAAAAAGGAAATACTAGATCCAGGAATCAAAATGTTAGAAGATTTGATACCAATACCATGTCTAGGAGTTATTCCATATGGTTCATATCAAATAGATGATGAAGATAGTGTAACTGATAGATTTACGAAAAAAGCTGATGGATTGATACGAATAGGAGTTGTTAAGCTCCCCTATATATCAAACTTTACTGATTTTACACCACTCGAAATGGAGACTTCTGTGAGTCTAAATTATATTACACACAAAGATGATATTTCGGATTTAGATGTTTTAATTATTCCGGGAAGCAAGAATACACTTAAAGATATGCAATATGTACATGAGAGTGGGTTAGATCAAAAAATATATAGATTTGCAAGGGATAAGAAACGAATTATTGGAATATGCGGTGGATTCCAGATATTAGGAGAAAAAATAGAAGATAATCAAAATGTGGAATCTAAAATCGATTCTATAAATGGACTTGGGCTTTTGAAGACAAGAACACATATGAAACCGTTAAAAACTACTAGAAATTTAATAGGAACCTTGCTTGAAGACGGAATAATGAGCTTAGCGGGAACTAAAGTAAGTGGATATGAAATTCACATGGGAGAAACAGAGATATTAGGAGAAGAGAAAGCTTTTGCAAAACTCTCAGATGGAAGGGACGATGGAGCGATAAGTGTAGATGGGAAGATAATAGGAACGTATTTACATGGTATTTTTGAAAACGATGAGTTTAGAAAAATATTACTCAGAGAGTTGCTTTCAGAAAAAAAATTAAGCTGCGAAATGGAAAGTTTATCATACTCAGAAATGAAAGATAGAGAATACGATAAATTGGCAGAGAGTGTTGCGAATTCATTAGATATAGATAGATTGATAGCAATAATGGAGACTAGAGATGACTATTAGGATGAGTTTATTATTTTTAGTTTTGGCAATAAATATAGATTTGTTACTTGGAGATCCTCAAAGCTGGCCGCATCCAGTTGTTTATATGGGAAAGTGGATAAAGTTTTTAGAAAATAAGATAAGAAGATACATGCCGAATAGACTAAAATTAGGGGGCATTTTATTAGTGGTGCTTGCGATTGGAATTGTCGTAGCATTATCAAGTATTTTACTATTGGTTTCACTTAAAATAAATCTGTATTTGTATTATGCAATAAGTCTTTATTTAATATACTCAAGTCTAGCTGCAAAATGTCTTAGAGATGAGGTTATGAAAATATACAACTCACTTGACAGTAAAGAGAGTATATCCGAAACAAGAAGGAAAATAGGTTATCTAGTTGGAAGAGATACAAGTGAGTTATCGGAGAATGAAATAATAAGAGCTAGCGTTGAAACTGCTGCTGAAAACATAATTGATGGAATATTAGCTCCAATTTTTTTCTTTGTTGTAGGAAGCGTATTTGGTCAAGGTGTGGTATTTATACTGGTGTATAAAATGATAAATACTATGGATTCCATGATTGGATATAAAAATGAGAAATATGGAGATATAGGATTTTGTGCTGCAAAACTTGATGATATTGCAAACTACCTACCAGCAAGAATTGGAAGCATAGCTATAATTATAGCTGGTGGGCTTTGTAGCAGAGACATGAAACAAGGAATAAGGGTACTAAAAAGGGACAGAAGAAATCACAAAAGTCCAAACTGTGGATATCCAGAGGCTAGTGTTGCTGGTTTACTTAAAATACAGCTTGGAGGTAATAATGTTTATTTTGGAGAAGTAGTTGAAAAACCGACCATAGGCGATGCAAATGTAGAGCTTGAAAAAAAACATATAGTACAAACTTGCCAATTGATATACATTTCAGAAGCTGTATTTGTGATATTTTTATTAGGAGTGATTTTATTTGAATAAACACGGAGGATATACTGGAGAATCTGAACATATCAAAGATCATAGTATAAATATAAATCCATTTAAATTGCCAAGCGAGATAAGGAATTTAATTTATAGAAAAATAGATGTGCTTGGTAATTATCCAGAAGTAGACGGAAAAAAAGCTGCAAAGTTATTGGCGGATCACATTGGATTAGAGTCGAAAAATATGATACTTGGGAATGGGGCTACAGAATTAATATATTTATTTGCTAGAACGATGAAGTTTAGCAGAGCATTGATTGTAGAGCCTACATTTAGCGAATACAGAAGAGCTTTTAAATTGGCAGGTACAGAAGTTTGCAGAAAATATTTATTGAATGAAAAATATGAAATTAGTATAGAAAACCTTATAAGTCTATTATACGAGGATAATTACGATGTTGTAGTGATTTGTAGACCGAATAATCCAACCGGAAAAGGTATAGAAATAGAAACATTGAAAATACTTATAAATAAGCTAAAAGAGAGAAACATATGGTTGTTTTTGGATGAATCGTTTATAGAATTTAGTGATAGCGAGAGTTTTTTAAATAATGGTGATTTGGACAAAGTGTTTATACTTCATTCCATGACTAAAATCTATGGAGTGCCAGGTCTTCGACTCGGATATGGCGCATCAAATGAAGAGTGCATAGAAAAGCTGTATGTAAACAAAGAACCGTGGACATTGAACACATTTGCACTTAGTTTGTTAGAAGAAATTGAAACGCTTGAAGCATTTGGAAAAAATACAAAAGAGCAGATAAAATCACAAAAAAATATGGTGCTTGGGGAATTAGTCAAATTTGATGAATTTGAAATATTTGAAACTGAAACTAATTTTTTGTTTGGGAAGATGAAACACAATACTTCAATTGAATTTCAAAAAGCATTACTTGAAAAGGGCTATTATATAAGAACTTGTGAGGAATTTTTTGGTTTAGATGAAAGTTTCTTTAGGATAGCAATAAGAACAGAGAGCGAGAATAAAGGACTTATTAAAGCTATTAGAGAGTGTATGGAGGAGTTAAAATGTCAAAATTAGTTTTGTTAACAGGAGGCGCAAGGAGCGGTAAAAGTTCATATGCTGAAGAACTAATAAAAAAAGAAGGCGATAATATATTATATGTAGCCACTGCTATAGCATTTGATTCTGGAATGAAAGATAGAATTAAAAAGCATAGGGCTCAAAGACCGAGTGAGTGGGAGACTCTTGAAAGATACAGAGATTTTAAAGATTTAGAAGAGAAACAATACGATGCTGTTCTTTTGGATTGTATGACTATAATGGTTAGCAATTTAATGCTTGATGAGAAAGTTGATTATGATACATGCAGTCATGAGACAATAGATGAAATAGAGAATAGAATCAAAATGCAAGTTGAAGATTTACTGAACTATTTTGGAAGTCAAAATTTGTATATAGTTACAAATGAAATTGGAATGGGAGTAGTACCACCTTATAGAATGGGAAATATATTTAGAGACATAGCAGGAAGAATAAATCAAAATATAGCGGCGAGAGCAGATGATGTTTACTTGTTGGTCTCGGGAATACCTGTAAAAATAAAATAAGAGAGGTGTTTTTATGAAATCACTTGTTATGATGGTAACATTTCTAACTAGAATTCCACTACCGCAGATTGGAGAATTTAATGAGAAAGATTTTGTAAGAGGAATACTATATGCACCGATTATAGGATTATTAATAGGCTCAGTACTTGCTATAGAAAGCTATTTGCTAAGGCCATATTTACCTAGTATTGTGTTGGGATTTTTGATTTTTTTGACGTATTTGGTGATCACAGGAGGCCTGCACATAGATGGTTTAGTCGATTCAGCAGATGGATTGTACAGTAGCCGCAAAAAAGAAAAAATACTTGAGATAATGAAAGACAGTAGAGTAGGAACATTTGGAGCGCTTGCACTTTTAATTGTGTGCATAGGATTTATAATAGGAGCAGGTTACCTAGGATGGCAAGGAATACTCTTTGTGCCGCTAGTAGGTAGAATTACACTTTTACAGACGGCAGCTAGTGGAAAATATGCTAGATCAGAGGGTGGTATGGGAAAAGGGATAGTTGATTATGTAGATATGAAGCACTGGATGTATTGGGTTTTAATATTTGGTGCCATAGCTCTAGTAGGAGCTATTTTGATTGATAAAATATTATTTGCAATAATATTCTTAAGTTATATACAATTAATTGGGATAATGCATTTTAAGCTTCGAGATATTATAAAAAAAATTGATGGAATTACAGGAGATATAATGGGTTATAGTGTTGAAATAAGCCAAGTATTGTACATGATGATTCTAATCATTTGGATGGGGGTATTTGGATGGAGCTTGTATTTGTAAGACATGGAGAGACTACAGCAAATTTAGAGAACAGATATTGTGGTCATCTAGATATAGAATTAAGCGAAAATGGAATGATTCAAACAAAAAAATTGATTGATAAACTTGAGAATGAAAAATTTGACAAAATTTATAGTAGCCCACTTAAGCGCACCAGAATTATAGGCAACGCATTAAGTGATGAAACTGAGTTTGATGAGAGAATAAGAGAGTTTAATTTTGGATGTTTTGAAGGTATGACATATAAGCAAATTCAATCAAAGTATCCTGAAATATGGAGTGAGTGGGTTAAACAAAACAAAGACTACATTATAATGGATGGTGAATCCATGAATATGTTTGATGATAGAGTGCATAGTTTTTTACTAGACTGTTTAAAGTCAGAGTATGAAAGAATACTTGTAGTGACACATGGTGGGGTAATAAGATCCATGATGGCAAAATTATTAGAGCTAGGTGAAAAATCAAAATGGCATTTTAACATAAAAAATGCAGTTTATGTAAAGATTAGCTTTAGTGAAGATTATGCAGCGATGGATGAATTTATACAGATTAATTCTTAGGGGAGGACAGTATATGGTTTGTCAGTTTATGTTAGCTGGAACGAATAGTGGAAGTGGGAAAACCACATTTACAATAGGAATTATGGCAGCGCTTCATAAAAGAGGGATTGAAGTCCAAGGATTTAAAGCAGGACCAGACTATATTGATCCAATGTTTCATGCGAAGGTTACCGATAGAGCTTCATATAATTTAGATACATGGATGTTAGATTCAGAGTACTTGAAATATGTTTATTCAAAAGCTGCTAAAGACTCAGATGTTTCTGTTATAGAAGGCGTGATGGGATTATTTGATGGACATGGAGTAGATTCAAATGAAGGAAGCTCATCTGATTTGTCTGAAAAGCTTAATCTACCAGTAATTTTAGTAGTAGATGGAAGAGGAAAAAGCCGTAGCTTAGCTGCAGAGATAAATGGGTTTAAACATTTTGAGAAAAATACCAGAATTGCTGGCGTTTTAATAAATAGATTATCTAGTGAAATGCACTATAATTACATGAAAGAAATAGTTGAGAATTACACAGGCTTAAAATGTTATGGATATTTGAAAAAAGACGATAATTTTGGATTAAAAGAGAGACATTTAGGATTGGTACCAGCTGAAGAAGACAGTGAGCTAGAGTGTAAAGTACAATTGCTGATTGATAGAATAGAATCTAGCGTGGATTTAGATGCCATAATAGAGGATTTTAACAAGCCTTTGCTAGAAGTTATTGAGCCAGAAGCTATAAATCAAATAAAAGGTATTGCTAAAGGAAAGACAATAGCTGTAGCTAAAGATGAAGCTTTTAATTTTTATTATGAGTCTAATTTTGATTTATTAAAACATACAGGTGTAAACATCAAATTTTTTAGTCCATTAAATGATAAAATCTTGCCTGAAAATATTGATGGAATATACTTAGGGGGTGGTTATCCAGAAATATTTGCAAAAGAGTTAGAGCAAAATATATCTATGAGAAATAGCGTAGAGAAAGCCTTTAAAGAAGGGGTATTTGGATATGCAGAATGTGGAGGACTCATGTATCTCACAAAATCCATTACAAATAGTAAGGGTGAAAAATTCGATATGGTAGGATTTTTTAATAGAGATAGTTTTATGACTGATAAACTTCAAAATTTTGGATATGCTGAGGTTAATATGAAAAATGGACTTGTAATAAAAGCGCATGAATTTCATCATTCAAAAATAGAACCATCACTCGATGAGTCTTCGTTTTATGATATGAAAAAATATAGGAAGAATAAAATATTTAAAACGTGGAATGAAGGATTTGTTAAAGAAAATGTGCTTGCAAGTTATGCGCATTTACACTTTGGAAGCAATTTAAATGTTTTAAAATGGTTACTAGAAAAATTATAAGGGGAATTCAATTATGAATAATAAGACAAAACAATTAGTTACAATGGCGGTATTTATAGCACTTTCGATGATTGGAGCTGTGATTAAAATTAATGGAAGTATTGCACTAGATGCACTTCCGGCATTCTTAGGAAGTATAATACTAGGACCTGTTGCAGGTGGTATTATCGGATGTATAGGACATTTAATGTCTGCAGGTTTTGCTGGATTTTATCTAAGTTTACCGATGCATTTACTTATAGCAGTTGAAATGTTGGTAATTGTAGCGATATTTGGAAAGGTATATAGAGACGGAAATAAAGTAGTAGCAATAGTGCTTGGAATAGTATTAAATGGTCCGGTAGCCACATTCCTTGCATCACAATTAGCTAGCATTTTAGGTGCAGAGTTTGCTGGAATGGCAATGTTCTATGCTTTTATAGTTCCTCTTACAATAGCGGCAGCAGTAAATGTGATATTGGCATCTATAGTGTATGAGGGAATAAAGAAAGCTAGAAAGGAGTAATACATGATAAAAGTAAGAGATTTGACATGTATTCCATTTTCAGAAGATGATTATCTAGTGATTTCATGTGAT
>JAOAQY010000212.1 GCA_025210965.1 Tissierellales bacterium | reverse complement strand
GAATCGCAAATCATATTTCTAAATTCTAAATAGAAATTCTAATTGAACTTTTAATTTTTTTTCAAATTCACTATATGATATTCCTTGATTTAAATGTTTCTTGTAATTCACTAGTATCATTCCGCTAATAATTTCAAGCAAAACATCTTCATCACAATTTTCTATATTGTGATTTTCTAAATCATATTTTCTAAGGATTCTTTTTAAGAATCCTTTTTCTATATTTTGATACCAATTTCTAAGTACCTTGTATGTATCATTTGTATCTGGACCACCTACTATACAATCTAGTAAAATCCTAACATCCTTTTTAGGTAATTCTTCAAATGGTTCTAAAAATATTTTGAGTGTTTCTAGTAATTCTTCTATAACATTGCAATTTTCTTTTACTAATGATTTACTTCTATCTTTGGCTAATTGAAGCATATTATTAGATATGCCTATTCTCAAAACTTCAACAAAAAGAGCTTCTTTTGACTCATAGTAATTGTATATTGTTCCAACTGCTACACTTGATTCTCGTGCAATTTCTCCCATGGATGTCTTTTCAAAACCACTTGCCCAAAAACAATTCTTTGCATTTTTTAAGATTTCTTCACGCTGAATCTCTTTTTTATGCTCTCTTAATCCAGCCATTTTACCAACTCCTTTAAGTGTTTAATCGCGATTCCAACTATGTTAGTTTATATCATCACAACTATTTTGAAAAGAGTTTTGGAACATTTTACACAATATTTAAATTTGAAGATAAAAAATAGAGATGCTCTCACATCTCCATTATAATATCTATATTTATAACTTAAATCTCTCGACCTGCTTAAGCATGGAATCGGCTAAATCTTTTGCATTTTCTGCATGAGATGTAATCTCTTCCATAGTAGCCAATTGTTCCTCCGTAGATGCTGATACCTCTTCAGTAGCTGCTGATGTTTCCTGAAGCGTTGCCGATATGCTCTCCATAGCATTCACTATATCATCTTTATATGCATCTACCTCTTTTGTGTGTTCTAGTGTCGCTGCCATATTATCCACAAGCTTTTTCACTATATCTTTAGTAGAATCAAATATCTCTGTCGTCTCTGCCACAGATTCCGTTTGTTTAGAAACTATTTTAGCCACATCTTCCATTGCAAGAACAGCATTTCCAGATCTGCTTTGTATATTTTGTATTAATTCTTTTATATCATTTGTCGCATTCGCAGTATCCTCTGCAAGTTTTCTAATTTCTTCTGCCACAACTGCAAATCCTTTACCAGCTTCTCCCGCTCTAGCTGCCTCTATAGATGCATTAAGTGCTAGTAAATTCGTTTGACTCGCTATTCCCTCTATAAATTCAGTTATAGTTTCTGCATTTTGAGCATAATCATTCACCTTATTTATTATATCCGCAACCAACTCTGCACTTCTACCACTTTCACCAATTATTTCATTTAATTCTTCCATATTTTTACTACCCTGTGCACATCTGCTATTAGTTTCAGTTGATATCTCATAAGATTCTCCGACATAATCATTAACCTGATCTATTCTATTTCCTAAGTCTTGAGCTCCTGAAACAGTTTTCTCTGATTGACTCGCTTGCTCTGTCGAACTTGCTGCAATTTCCTCTACTGCCGCTGAAATTTCATCCGTTGCCTTAGTTGTCTCTTCTACTGCCTCAGCCAAGTCGCTAGATGATTCGTCCATTGCCTGTGCTGATTCTTGAACTGATCGAAGTAAATCTTTAAGTGATTTTTGCATATTGTCTATAGCTCTAGCTATATAACCTACTTCATCTTGACTCTTTAAAAATACTGGGTGAATCCTCTCTGTTAAATCTCCATTTGCAATTTTTTCAAGCGATTTTGATGCTCTGTGAAGCGGAAGTAAATAACTCTTTATAAAGAAGTATATTATTATAGAAGCGACTAGACCGCAAAGCAAACCAGCTAATATAGCCTGCATTTTCATTTGACCTTGAGCCTCTCTTAGGTTTGCCACAGATAATCCCACATTTAAAGCTCCTATGTGATTTCCATCTTGGTCCTCTATTGGTAAAAATACCTCGTATACCTCTTGACCGAATTCTTCTGAATCAAAAAAACCAGCGTATAATTCTCCACCTATTGCAGCTGTCTTCGTACCTTCATCGTCAAATATTTGTCCTATAACTCCATAAGTACCTGCAGTCTGCTTTCCAGTTTCATCTATTATGCATGTGTACAATACGCTCTCGCTCTCTGATGCATTTTCAAGCATTTTTTGAGCATTTATTTTTTCGTTCAAGTTCACAAAAAACTCTGCGTCTATTCCGACCTGAATATAATATCCATTACCTAAATTAACTCCACCATACTTTAAATTGTCAACTCCAGTAGTGCTCTTTCTAATAGGCTCTGTATAATGATCTTTTTTACCTTCAAACAAAGGATACATACTATGACTAGGAGCGTAAACATAGCCAACAGAATCAGTATCCGTACAATACAATACAGTTTTCGTATTATCTGCTATAGCTATTTCAGTTACGCCAGTATTATCTGCTACTTGCTGCAAAAATTCATTGCTGTAAAAACTAGAATCCATGGCCTTAAAGGTATTTGCAATACCTAGAATCTTTTCATCCAATAGTTCTAACATTATCTCCTGACTAAGCTCATTTAAACCTATTTGTGCTTCTATACCCTCAACTAGTGCATAGCCATCAGTTGCCATTTGCTCTTGCATCTTCGTGTTGACCATATACAATGTCATACTCGACAATATTGCTATAGAAGCTAATATGAATGCAACAGCTAATACAGTTACCTTATTCCTAAGGGGTCTTTTGGATGGACGTTTCTTGTTCGTTTCTGACAATGTCTTGATATTTTTTGCCAATCTTCTCACTCCTTCTATAAACTTGAATCAATTCATTTTTTTATCATGATTAAGAGTTCCATAGAACCCCATATTACTTTTTATTTCATTTTATATAACCTTCAAAATTTTACATCAACTCTGTAAACTTGTCAATCAATTTAGTATAAAAGGTTTATTTTCTTGCACAAGCGATAGTTAAATTTGTGTCCAATTAAAAATTATCTTAAGCAAAAAAATAGTGCTACCTACATTCTGTAGCACTATTATACTTATTAATGTTAACTAAATCAACGTTTCGCTCACTATGTTTCTACAAAATTTTTACTCCGTTACGCTTATACCGAATCTAAATCTTGAATCTCATAGTTTCTGCTATAAGTTTATCTGTAAGCTCTTTAAACTGCTCTGCACTGTCTGCAATTTGTTCTATAGCTGCTAATTGCTCCTCTGATGATGCTGAAACTTCTTCTGACGATGCAGATGTTTCCTCTGTAGTCGCAGATATATTGTTAACAGATTCTATTATTTCTTCTTTAGATTTATCAATCATATCAGCATTTTCTTTGATTTTGTCAAGATTTGTAATCAATATACCTATAGAATTTGCCGTTTGTTTAAATATTTCCGCCGATGCTTTTACAGCTTCATTTTGAGTTTCTATTATATTGTTTACCTCATCCATACTGGTAACAGCATTTGTTGTTTTTTCTTGTATAGTCTGAATCAAATCTCGTATATTATTAGTAGCTTTTGCAGTATCTTCTGCTAGTTTTCTAATCTCATCTGCAACTACTGCAAATCCCTTACCAGCTTCTCCTGCACGAGCCGCCTCTATGGATGCATTTAGTGCAAGTAAATTGGTCTGCTCAGCAATCGATTCTATGATTTCAGTAATAGATTGTGCATTCTCTGCATATTCATCTACCTCTTTTACTGAAACCAACACTTCTGATGTCTTAGCATTTGTCTGATTGTTTACATCTTCTAGGTGTGACATATTAGATACACCTTTTTCACTTATCTCATTAGTTTCTCTAGATACTTCAAATGCAGCTCCTATTAAATCTGCATTGTCTGTCAACTTATCTCCTAATTCTGCAGTTTTCATAGCTATATGCTCAGCATCTTTAGCTTGATCTGATGCAGATACTGCAATTTGCTCTATTGCCTGTGAAACTTCTCTACTAGCAGCTCTAGATTCACCAGCTATTTCTGCCATTGTATCGGATGATGTACTTATAGTAGATGATGATTCTTGGATTTCTTTTACTAGGTGTACTAATGAACTTCTCATTTCTTCTATAGATTTAAATATTATTCCAATTTCATCTTTACTCTCTGTCATGACCCTACCTATAGGCTCGTCAAATTTACCATCAGCAAGCAATTTCATATATTCTCCTGATTCAACAACTGGCTTGAGAGATATCTTGATTACTATATAAAGTATTGTCCCAGCAAATATAGCGCCAATAAGACTTATTATAAGTATGGTTTTTAATAGACCATCTTGCGCAACTCTTAGTTCTTCTAAATCTATCCCTACATTAAGAGCTCCTATGTGATTGCCTTTAAAATCATACAGCGGCACTAGTACATCTAGTACTTCTTTGTCATAGGTATCTGAATGATATATTCCACTATATTTTTCACCCTCAATCGCTGCAGTTCTAGTACCCTTATCGTCAAATGTTTCTCCTATTCTCCCGTTCGTCCCTGCAAATTCAACTAAATCCTTTCCTACCGCTATGGCATATACAATATCCTCATCTTTTGCTGCAGCTTCTAACAATGATTGTATATTTAGCTGATTTTGAAAATCAACGAACTTGCTTGCAGATATTCCAACCTGAACATAATATCCATTGTCCAGTGCTATACCACCAAATTTAAATGACTGATTACCAACATCACTCGTTCTAATAGGTTCTGTATATGATTCTTGCTTACCTGAAAATACAACATTCATAGCATGTGAATCAGGATAAACATAATTTACATTATCAATCATAGAACTATAAATTATCGTTTTACTTGAATCAACTATATTTATTTCCGCAATTCCAGTATCATCTGACAATTTCTTCATCTTATCATTGCTCAATGTGTTGAAATCTGCTATAGACAAACTAGATGCTACTGCATATATTTTCTCATTAAACAATTCAAGCACAACTTCCTCTATCATATCCATATGCTCTATTTGATGTTCTATGTTCTCAACCACATCATATCCAGCATTTGACATTTGATTTTGCAAGCTGCTTTTGGCCTGATTTATTGCCATTGCCGATAAACCTAATATCGCAACTATAAATACGCTCACACCAATCATTGAAATTTTGACTCTAAGGGGCATTTTAGCTACTCTTTTTCTACTAAATTTCATATCCTCGCTCCTCTCCTTGATTATTTAATAGACAAAACAGATAAATTTCTTTACCAAAATGTTCACTATTGTTTAATTACCCAGTGATTTTTAGTTTATGCCCTTTTTTAAAAATTTCAGAGCAACAATATCTGTTTTCGTTAAAACATTATCACATTAATTATACTCTCTTTTCACTTATTTGTGTAAACTAAATTCGCATAATCTTGATTAAATTCTGACAAATTAAGGAAGGTGCGATTTTCATCACACCTTCCCCAGTTTGTAAACACATATTATTCTTCTATATTTTCTATTTCATCCTCAGTATTCAATTGCTTGAGTATAGTTTTTAACTGATCCATTTTTTCTCCATAACTAGCCCAATCACTCTCTTTAAGTGCATCCTCAGCCTCTTCGAATAATTGATTTGCTCTTTTAATTATAGATTTTACGTCATCATCTAAATCACCAGTTATCAAATCAGTACTATCTTTAAAATCATCTTTCGCTTGATCTAATTTTTTACCGAATATCTTTGATAACGCTTTGTCGAGACTCTCTTCCATTACCAAATCATTCTCGTATAGTACTATAACTCGTCTTACCTCTGGTATACTTGTATCATTATCTGACTTCAAATAGATAGGCTGTACATACATTAGCGATTGATCTATAGGAACAACCAACGTATTTCCTCTAAGTACTGTAGAACCCTTCTGACTCCAAAGCGTAAGCTGCTGAGAAATCTCAGAACTTTGATCTATCCTGTTTTCAACAAGCATAGGACCTAGTACTGTTTTGTCTTTAGGGAATCTATAAAGCATTAGCTGTCCGTAATTTTCCCCATCATTTCTTGCAACAAGCAAACCTGTCATTACGTTATTTCCAGATGGTGTATATGGAATATTTAGTAAAAACTCAGCCTCGTTCTCCTCTGGTAATTTAAACATTACATAGTTAGAACTAACTTCCTCTTCATTTTCCATATATTTTTCCCTTGCGATGTCCCATAAATCTTCTTTATTGTAAAGAGCATTATAATCATCTAAATGATAAACTCTATACATTTCTGCTTGGACATCAAATAGAAGTCTAGGATATCTAACATGCTCAGTAAGCCCCGCTGGCATATCAGCCTTAGCTGAAAATAGTTCTGGGAATATCTTACTGTACGTTTCTATAACGGGATCACTCTCATCATAGATATAAAACTTAGTTTTGCCGTTGTACGCATCCACTACAACCTTAACAGAGTTTCTTATATAATTTAATCTCGTGTTCTTGTATGGCTGTGAATATGGGTATCTCTCACTTGATGTATATCCATCTATTATCCAATATAACTTTCCATCCTCCTGGTTTATAACAAGATATGGATCTTCATCATACATTATAAACGGTGCTATTTTCATCACACGTTCTTTTATATTTCTATACTTTAGTATTTTACTATCTGAATTCACTGCGCCTGAGAACAATAAATCACTACTACCTTCTTTTATAGCAAATAGCAATTTGTTCAAACCGCCAAGAGATATGCCAGCTTCACCTTCGTATATAGTTTCTGCACTGCCATCAGCTATAGCATAATCTATTTCTTTTTCGTCTGTGTTTGTTATTATATAGTCATTTGTCATCTCTCCAAAATAAACTTCTGGTCTATCTATTTTGAGATCTGTCGATGTAATCGGTGGCAAGTTCTTTACCAATAACTCAGGCTGTCCTTCTCTAGTAACCATATTAACTGGAGAAAGTGCCAAACCATATCCGTGAGTATACTTCAAATGCTTATTTATCCAAGTTTGAGCTCTTGCATCTAACTTTTCTTGATTTAACTCTCTCGCTGCCAAAAATACCTGTCTATATTCACCATCAATCACATATCTATCTATATCCACACCATTAAACGCATAATACGGTCTAAGTGTTTGCAATTGATTGTAAATCTTATCTACTGGCCTATAATCGTTTATTCTAATATTGTTTACAGTCTCATGATTCTTATCTAAAGCTTCCTTCGTTATCTTCTGCTCTACAGGAAACTGGAATTCATTTACCATATCCAAATTAAATGCTTTTTGAGTGTAGTTTATATTGTACTCTAAATAAGGTCTCTCTTTTACTATTTCGTTTGGTACTACTACCAATTTTTGAATTACTATATTTGCAATTCCACCAATCAGTATAAGCCCAATCATAGCAATAGGTCCTGAAAGTGCAAGTTTTTTGTTTTTCTTCAAAACACCTACAAATATACCTATGGCAGAAACAAATGATGCCACTGTAAGCGCTCTAAATATAAATAACTCTACATGAATATCTGTATATCCTGCACCAAAAACTTTTCCCCTCGTTGATAAAAGCAAATCATATGATTTTAATATATAATTTATTCCTATGAGCGAAAAAATTAATAGACCTAAAAATGCAACTTGCTTAAGTATTTTAGAAAACAATTTTCTATTTAACACTTTGACAAGTTCAGCAGAATTTTGATAATTGTAAACATCAAATTCTGAACCTGGATCTGGTCTTCTAAGACCTAATAACAACAAATAAAATACCAAAGTGATAAATGCTAGTAAGAATAATAAACTAATTATAGTTCCTACTACTTCTCTCAAAAATGGCACTCTAAATATATAAAGAGCTAAGTCGTTGTTGAATATAGGATCTTTGATGTCAAAATTTGTCGAATTGACAAATTTTAAAAACGTAAACCAAAGTCTAGATGCAAAGTTAGTCGACATCATAAAAGACACTAGAATCGAAACCCAAAATATTCCTCTTCTAATTCCTGTATCTTTTTTTTCATCTTCTTGTATTTCTACAATTTTATAGTATTGATGTTTTATACCCAACATAAAAAATCTAAGTACCAAAAACAATACTATAAATAATGGTACACCAATAGCAAATTCAGTAGTCAATCTTTTCAAAAACGCATCAGTATAACCTAGCTCCTGAAACCACTGATAATCTGTTACAAAATCAATTATACTGCTAAATGATGTAACAAATAAAACCACAATAATACCCAAAATCATCCAAAAGATTTTGGTTTTTGGCTTTTTCATATTATTTCCCCCTTTTAAAAAAGAGAGTGGCAAAGCCAACTCCCTTCGTCGATCGGAAGTTAAACTCCCTTTCCATTCCATTTTTTTCTATATTCTATTATACCTCAAATTTAAATAATATAACAAATTTATATACTTTTTGCTATTCTTTATTTTGAAATTCGAACATTTACATTTTGAGTAATTTTATACAAATTCCAAAATGAGCTAATCATAATAATATTTAGTATAAAACTAACTATACCTACAAATACTCCTACTGCTAAAAACTCTTCATTATAGTCTGCAAATATTATTATTAGCATGAATATAGAATATGTCGCTGTAAATGCCTTTTGATAGTATCTCCAATTTTTTTCGCTATAAGCTTTGCTTATCACTACATTTCTATCTTTTACCCATCTCGCTATACTATCCTTGACTATTTCTATAGTCATAATTGTAAATGCCAACATAGCACCTGTACTTAAAAAACTAATCCAGGTCCAATAAATAGCTGTATAATCAGATACAGCTCTAAATAATTCTATCACACTTAAAATTCCTGCCGAATAAGCTGATATCATAAAATATTTTTTCTTCCAAGGTTCCAGCGGCAATTCTATCAAATTGCTATAGACTATAAATATACCTATTGCCGGACACAAAATATTGAAACCACCAATATATATATTAAACGATATTAGAAGCCAGCCCCAAAATAATCTATTATAAATGTTTACTCCATTTCCATTATTCATATCGCATCTCCCTTTTCATTTTTGCTATATCAATCACATTTATATTCCTATACGTGTCTTTTACAATTTTTTCTTTTTCACTATCAACAGCTATATAGTTAACATTTTCATCTTCCAATATATAAATATTTCCTATGGGCATAGTCACTACTCTCCCATTTACCTGTTCCACTTCCAATTCATGTATGCTATCTATCCCTTTATCAACCCACTCTTTTACCATTTTTCCTGTAATTTTTATATTATCTCTAAATATCAAATAAGGTCCTAATTTTCTGCCTCTTATTATTCTATCTCGAATTCCAAAACTAGAGTCATGTCCACTTATAAATTCATCAATCGCTGTTTTCTCACTTTCAAGTATAAACGGGACTTCAATTCCGCCTAAACGCACTTCCCTAACTTGTTTGTATTTTCCCGCATCCACCACTATCGGTATACTTATGTATCCTCCACGCCTGTCATTATCTATTTCATCATAGTTGCCGTAGTAAATAAAATGCTCACCCTTTAACGTCATTGGCTCACTTATGCTCAAATATGCGCGAAAACCTATGCTCGCTACTAAAACCAGCATCATAGCAAAAATCCACATATTAATTTTTTTCTTCATAATCATTTCACCCCCTAACTCTAGTCTATCATATTCAAATCATAAATTATCTTAAATTTATTTTAAAAACCCCATTGACTAATAATGATTATCATTATATAATCAAAAACGAACATCGTTTGTTAATAGGAGGTAGTTGCGTGCAGATAAAAAAAGATACTATAAGACAGCAAATTATAGATTCTGGAAAATCGTTATTTATGGAATTTGGATTTCGAAACACATCTATGAGGCAGGTTGCAAAAAATTCATCCGTATCCACTGCTAATATATATAATTATTTTCAAAATAAGGATGATTTATTCAAAGCTACAGTTCAAAATGCTATAGATTCTTATACAAATTTATTGGATGTCGCTTTTGAAGAGAAAACTTGGGCAGATAAAAATTCTTGGCTATTTTCAGCTGAAGTCGCTCGTTTTCATGAATTTGTGGATGTTATTTACAATTATCAAGACGAGTTTATGATATTGTTCTCCAAATCTGAGGGCTCTATTTTCGAAAATTATGATCAAAAAATCATAGACCTACAAAGCACTATGAGCCAACAAGTAAACGATCAAATGACCAATACTCAAAATGGCTTCTTGAAAAAACCTGTTCCGGATTTTATAGTTAGAACTTCAGCTAGAATGTATATGGATTTAATAATCGGAGGACTACAAAATGGACTTTCCAAAGAAATTGTAAAGGAAAGAGTGGTCGAGTGTGTTTATTTTCTATTTTACGGATATATGGGTTATTTTTCAGATGAACTCAGAAATCAGCAGGAAGTATTCTAAATCGTAATTTCACAAATATATCGAACCAAAAAAACTTTAATTTAAAATTTTTAGTTTAAATTACCGTGTTTTGCACGGTAAATTTTTTAACCACCCTTTGATAATGATAATCAATAACAAACATTTGCGCGCTTCGTTCACTCTGTACACCAATATAACTTTGAAAGGAGATTTTTATATGCAAGAAAGAGAAAAACTTTTGACTAGTGATTTGAAAAGTTTATTTTTCAAATTATCAATACCAGGCATGATTGGTATGGTTGTAATAGGACTATATAATTTTGTTGATGCAATATTTGTAGGTCAACTCGTTGGAAAAGAAGCCGTTGGGGCAGTGGCTCTAATGTATGCTGTAGTACTTTTTAATCAAGCACTATTGACTCTAATAGGCAGTGGCTCTATGTCCGTACTTTCCATTGCTATGGGAAAAAAAGATCAAGCCAAAATAGATAAATTGCTTGGGAATATGATAGTTCTACTCGTATTGATTTCTGGTCTATTCACAATATTTGTAGCTTTTAATACAGACTCTATCGTTCGCTTTGTCGGTGGCAAAGGATTAACACATGAATTAGGTGTAAGATATCTCAAAATACTACTCATTGGTTTCATCCCTGCAGCACTAGGTCCTGCTATGAATTTTCTACTTAGAGCAGAAGGAAAAATGAGAGATGCCATGATTATAATGGGTACATTTAGCATACTAAATATCATATTAGACCCTATATTTATAAAAACACTTGGCTACGGAATAGAAGGTGCAGCTATTGCAACTATAATATCTCAATATCTGCTTATGATTACTCAATTTGTTTATTTTGGAATGGGTAGAAGCATCATTTCTCTAAACAAAATCAAACTTCGAGTAGAAAGAGATGTACTTCCAGAAATTTTCAAAGTTGGTTTTTCACAGATGCTTATGTGCGTTATGGCTATGGTTCAGCAAATCATATTATTTAATTCACTTCAGGCCTATGGTGGAAACGACCACGTATCACTAATGGGCGGTTCGTACAGAGTCTTTATGTTCGCCTATTTGGCTGTTTGGGGTATAGGTCAAGGGCTTCAATCTGTGGTAGGTGTAAATTATGGAGCAGGTAGATACGATAGGGTAAAAAATGCATTTAAGCAGTTTACTCTCATTGGTTCTCTAATTTCAGTTTCTGTTTGGATTTTATTTATGGTCTTCCCAGAAAATATACTTAGCTGGTTTATTCCAGATCCAAAATTAGTAGCTGACAATGTCAACTTATTTAGATTATTCACTAGTATATTCTTCTTGTATGTATACTTTGCAACTGTGCTCAATTTCTTTATCGGTCTAGGCAAGGGCAAAGAAGCTGGAGTCATAGCTATTTCTAGACAAATTGTATTCTTTATTCCCCTTGCACTAGTTTTACCAAAATTCATGGGTGTAACTGGTATTTGGCTTTCACTTCCACTATCAGATTTACTCTGCATGATTCTTGCAGTATTCTATCAAAAGCGAATATTTTTAAATGATCTTGTCGAGTTAAAAGCAGCTTAAGTTAACCCAATTTCATATCCCCTAATTTGATTTTACCTTTTTTTCTAAGATACTCTGAGAAAAACAAGCTCAGTATTGCTGGGGCTATAAAATGCAGTATTAGCACTCCCATAAAGCCAGCTGAACCCATAGCTGCAATAGTTCCAAATTGTCCAACTAGGCCGCTGGTTCCCATTCCAGCGCCAGTTGGCACATTTTCCATTTTAAATACAACAGTAGCCATTGGTCCAAGTATTGCCGATGCCAATATTGGCGGTATCCAAATCCATGGATTTTTAACTATATTTCCTATCTGAAGCATTGATGTTCCAAGCCCCTGTGATATCAGCCCAGCGCCCTTGTTCTCTCTATAGCTAGATATCCCAAACCCTATCATCTGACATGCACATCCAACAGTTGCCGCACCCGCAGCAAGTCCACTTAATCCGAGCGAAATAGCTATTGCTGCACTACTTATTGGAAGTGTCAAAAATATTCCCATCAATACCGCAACCAATATTCCCATAGGTAATGGCTGTAATTCTGTCATCATATTTATAACTCCGCCTAGAGCTCTCATCATAGCTGAAACATAAGGTCCTATAAAATGTCCAGCTGCTCCTCCTACAATTATAGTTCCCATAGGTACTACAACTATATCAAATGGAGTTTTCCCTTGAAGAATTTTAGAAATCTCTGCACCAACAAGACCACCTATAAGTGCTCCTACAGGTTCTCCAGGACCTGGACCTATTACTATAGGATTTTGACCCATATTTATTACAGCTGCACCAATCATACCTGTAACAGCTGAAGCAAACATACCAAGAGGAGATGCTTCCACACTATGTGCAACGCCAACTCCTATTGCTGCTCCCATAGACCATTGTGCTATCTGCCCAAAATTTATTAACCATTCTACACCCATCAAACTACCTATTTGCTTAACTATAAGGCCAACTATCAATGATGCAAATAGTCCCAATGCCATCCCATTTAATACTTTGACAATATAATTTCTCATACTAGCACTTCCTCTCCACGTTCTTTCTCTGTTTCTTTCTTCTGTCTTGTCACTTGTCAAGTTTGAATATATCACATTTACTATTTATTATCAACAAAAATCAATTTTTCATCATTTAATCTCTCATTAACAAAAAAAACAAAACACTTCTCTTATTTACAAAAAGTGTTTTGTTTCTTTTTATGATATAATTGTGTCAAAGTCTTGAATTATATAAAAGCAATGTGTATCATCAATATGGATATACAATAATGTAAAGATATTGGTACATACCTATATTTTAGGAGGTTATAATGAAAAAAAATGATTTAATACTAATTATTGCTATATTGATTTTAGCTGGTGGAATATTCAGCTTTTGGCGTATAAGCAATTCCAATACAGAAAATCTCGTTGTAAGAATATATGTAGAGGATAGTCTCTATTACACTCACCCACTGACTGCTGATCTAGAAAAAACACTTACTATAGAAACTGCTTTCGGTAAAAATATCGTTACCATAAAAGATGGCATAGTAAACATGATAGAAGCTGACTGTCCAGATCAAGTTTGCGTCGATAGCCACGCCATAAGTAATGCTGGCGAATCACTTGTCTGCCTTCCTCATCAAGTTTTTGTAGATATTGTTGGTGATAAACCTGTTGAATCAGAAGTAGACGCTAGTGCGTATTAATTAGAAAGGAAGTATATCTATGTCTGCAAAAAAACTTGTATTTTTCTCTATTCTCATTGCTCAAGCTATGGTCTTAAGTTTTATAGAACAGCTTATCCCTCTTCCTGTAGCTATTCCAGGGGCTAAGTTAGGGCTTGCTAACCTAGTTACTCTAATTGTCCTATACAAATTTGGATTCAAACCTGCCTTTAGCATATTGCTTGGAAGAATATTTTTGATTTCTTTTCTCTTCGGAAACTTTGCGATGCTTTGGTATAGCTTGGCTGGTGGATTATTAGCGCTTCTAACAATGGCTCTATCTAGAAAATTTTTCTCTATGATAGGCGTTAGTATACTTGGAGCACTTATGCACAATGTAGGTCAAGTATGTGTAGCTGCACTTGTAATTGAAAATTTAAAAATAGCTTACTACCTCCCAGTATTACTCGTAATTGCTATTCCTACTGGTCTGTTTATAGGTATTACTGGTAGATACTTATTGTCTGCTATTGACAAAATAAAATTAGAACTTTAAATTACTTTGTAAAGTCCTTTAGCGACTCAACAATTTTATTAAATGTAGATTCATCTGGCACCCAGAGCGTATGTAAGTGGAGGCCATCTGTTAATTTTGAAAGTGGGGTTGCCCCCTCTTTTTTTATTTTTTCTATAAACGCATTCACTTCTATTCGATTTGTGAGCATCAATCTGCCCTTTATTTCACCGTAAATAGGATGCTCCACAATTACGTCTAATACCTTTGCACCATGGTCTACTATTATTTCTAATTCTTTTTGCAATGCTTCCAATGTATTGTGTTTAGATATTATTGTTTTCTCAAGTCCATTTTTTTCCATCTGCATCACTAAATATCCTGCTGGAGTTGCTATTATTTCTTTTCCTTCTGCTCTCAAAACAGCAATATCTTGAACTATAACCTGCCTGCTCACCTTGAACATCTCAGCTAATGTACTGCCTTTCATGGGAAGATCTGCTTCCAATAAAGTCTCATATATCGCTATTCTTCTATCTCCTGTAATCATAATATCACTCCTTTCCATTTTATTATATCGCATAAGCATCCTGATTCCAAAGTTTTAATATCGCCTACTATCTTAAAAATATTTATGCTTAAACAAATTTGTTTTTGGCATATGCTTTTTATGATATACTATGTTTGTAGTTTATCGTTTGTATAGCACCAAAATGAGGAGGAAGTATTATGGGTCTTAATTTACACGGTCATGTGGATTGTATCAGCTGCATGATTCAGAAATACGATGGCATAGCCGATCGTTATTACAAAACAAAAGAAGAAAAATATGAATTCATGAGAAAGGTTATGGAACTCATACTCGCATCAAAATCTCACAAAACAGCACCTTATATCAGTGCTAAAATCAATGCCCTATTGAATGAAAATTTTGGCATAGATGATCCCTACTTTGACGAAAAAGAATATTTCAACAAAGCTATACTAGCTCTAAAACCTGAGGTTAAATCAAAATTAGAACGATCTAGCGAGCCGCTAAAAGAACATTTAAAATACGCCGCTGCAGGAAACATAATCGATTTTGGTGCATTAAAAAATATCACTGATGAGCTAGTTTTCTCAACAATAGAAGATGTATTAAAACAAGATATAGATGAAGAAACGTTCTCTGATTTCGAAAATGATCTTCAAAATGCCAAAACTCTAGTTTATCTAGGTGACAACTGTGGCGAAATAGTTTTTGACAGCCTTCTAGTTGAATATTTGTCTAAAACATATCCTAATCTTAAAATTTATTTTGGAGTTAGAGGTAAACCTATCCTAAATGATGTACTCAAAAAAGATGCGTTATTAGTAGGTATCGATAATTGGGCAGAAATAGCAGAAAATGGAACCGCTATACCAGGAACTGATTTAGAAGAAGTTAGCCCCGAGTATAGGAAACTCGTCGAATCTGCAGACATCATTATTTCAAAAGGACAGGGCAATTTCGAAACTCTTTCGAATTGTGGACTAAATATTTACTATGTATTTTTGTGTAAATGCGAGCGAATCGTAAAGGCTTTAGACAAAGAAATGTTTAGTCTCATGTTTATAAATGAGCAAAAGATTTAAAAAATTTCATATCAAATAATATAACAAAATCGGGTCTCAAATTTCAATAAATACTAATTGAAACTTGAAACCCGATTTCACACTAATCTAAGTGAATAACTATGTTCTCATAGCCAAATGGCTAAATCATCATCTCTTTATATTTTTCCGGAAGGTCCTTCTCAGCGTATCTTAAACCAACAGTGAATTTTATATCATGCTTTTTAGATAGCTCATCGAGAAGTTCAAATGTTTTTTCAATATTATCTTCATTAATTTCCATCATTCGATAAAGTTTGTCTATATAAACTTTTTCGATATCATAATTTCCCGCAACTACACCACTTAAAAAGCCACGGAACGATTCAATATTGTCAACATTGAAGTCCATGGCATTAATCAAGCGCACATCATGATGTAAGTCAAGCACATGCTTGTGGCTTGCTTGCAAGAACACAACATTACCTTTGCACTCATTGACATCATCATTAGCCATTTTCATTAATTTTTGAGTCTTTCCTGTTCCTTTTTCTCCCACGATTAATTTTATCATCTCTATCACCCTCCAAAAAATTAAACTCATAGCAACTGCGTGCCCAAATAACTTTAAATTTGAAGCAGCCATCAAAAACTTTTTAGATCTATATTTATATATTCGACGCCGCCCCAGCGATTCCTTCAAAATATTCTGAAAATATTTTTTCAAGAGAAAGACATTTAATAATATCAAACGTCTTCCTTAATCTTCCTATACCCTAGGCAAATGAATCTCAAACATAGCACCTTGAGTTTCTCTTCTATTGTGAGCAGTAATCGTTCCATTGTGTCCTCTTATGATAGAATTTACTATCGATAACCCAAGGCCCGTATTACCATTATTCCCTTTGTAATACCTCTCAAAAATCTTGTGTTCTTCTCCAAGTTTAAATCCAGTTCCATCATCAATTATTTTGACGAAAACCCCTTCTCTACCCTTGTCTAGAGTAATTTCTATATACGAATTTGCATATCTCACGCAATTTCCCAATATATTTATAAAAGCCCTGATCATCTTATCCTCATCATAATTTCCAAAATGATCTGCTTTTCTGTTAAATATAATCTCAATCCCAGCATCATCTGCTATTGACTTGACGGATTTTATCGACGAATAAATACTATCCGATAAATAAGTCATCTTCTTATCGTAGAATTCATAAAGCTCATCTACTTTAGATAAATAAATTAAATCGTCTAATGTAGTTGTAAGCCTCATACTCTCCTTGATAATTATGTCGAGACATTCATTTACAGTGTCGCCTTCTGCTATACCATCCTTTATAGCTTCAGCATAACCTCTTATAGACATCAGTGGTGTCTTCAGCTCATGAGAAGTATTTTGAAAAATAGTTGTCTTCGCCCTATCCATCTCAACTATTTTGCTTGTCATCTTGCTAAAACACTTATCTAATTTTTCTATTTCATCTCCAGTTCTTATTGCTTCCATCTTTTGTGGCTTCCCTGGAACAAATTTTGTCATCTTTTTCTGCAAAAGTTTTATAGGTCTTGTGATACTCTTTTCAAACAGAACTCCAAGTATTATAGCAAATATCATAGAAAACATTATACTTATCGTAAGGCTTTCTCGATTTAAATTCACGAGTTCCTCTATATCTTCTCTCTTTGTAATCAAAAAAACATGGCCTCGAAGACTTTCATCACTCTCATCTGTAATTGAAACATGAGCAGTTTCGTAACCTTCTATCTCAAATTCTTCTTCTGAATCGTTTCCTATGAAATAATTTATCATAGCCTCATCCATATCGGTGTATATGATTTCGTGATTCTCATTTAGCAAAAGTATATTAGAATCTATAAATTTACCTGCAATAGTAAAATTTCGTCTATTTACAAATCTATTTCCAAGCACATCTTTCTTATAATTCGTCTCTTTGTAAACTTTAGCCACATGGTATCCTTCCTCCATCAGCTTCTCTCGAGTCTTATTTGTAAGATAGGTCTCAGATAATATCCAAAATACACCATTTGTAAAAACAAGCACAAAAATCAAAAGCATCAAATAGCTAAATAGTATTTTCTTTCCAATTCCTCTGATGTTTAACATAATTAATCATCCATTCTATAGCCATACCCCCATACGGTGGAAATGCTTAACTTCGAATTGGCATCTTTAAGTTTCTTTCGAATACGTTTTATCAAGTCATCTATCATTCTAGTATCGCCAATATAATTGTAACCCCAAATTTCTTCTATCAATTTTTCACGAGTACAAGGAATGTTTTTATTTATTGCCAGATACTCGAACAAATCATACTCTTTATTAGTATATTTAATTTCTTCTCCTGTTTCTGTCAAGACTGTTCTTCTAGTCCTATGTATTTTTATGTCTTTGATTTCAATTAAATCGCTCTCAGAAGAACTTTCCTTATCTATTCGCTTGAATATGTTTTTTATCCTAACAACTAGCTCTCTAGGACTAAATGGTTTTACCAAATAATCATCCGCTCCTAGTTCTAATCCCAATATCCTATCTATTTCCTCATCCTTTGCTGAAACAAATATTATGGGAACATCACTTTGCGATCTGATTTTTTTGCACAAATCCAATCCATCTATCCCAGGCATCATTATGTCTAGTACCACCAAGTCAGGCTGATCCTCATCGAAGTGTTCTAAAACTTCCGTTCCATCTTCAAATACACTTGTCTCAAAACCTTCTTTGTTTAAGTACATATTAATCAAGTCTCTTATATTTTTTTCATCATCTACAATATATATATGTTTCATCTTTTCACCTCTACTCACTTTTCCATCTTCATTATATCTTATATGGATCGCGGATTCATGGTTATATTATGAAAGAATTGTGTAATTAATTATTTCTTTCTATATATATCGTAAATCTTTGAAATGTATCTAACTGTCGTATCAACTATCTCTTCTAAATTGTATTCCTCATTTTGATCCATAACTCTCATAAGCATTCCTTTATATATCAACATAGTCATATCGTTTATTTCATCATGATCTGACTCTAAGAAATAGCCCGCATCTATACCTGGTTTCAATATTTTGTGGTTTCGTCTATTTAAATCAGTAGCATCTAATAAATCCGGAACCTCTCCATGCAAATCTCTGTGATCCTTTGGATAAACCCTATAGTACTCTTCAACATACAAACTCGTTGGACGAGCTAGCTTTGAAAAGAATACTCTATAATAGATTTTTGGTCTTTCAAAGCTCAATTTACAAAAGCACTCCCAAATTAGTAGATTCTTTTCTATTATATTCTCCGCTCTTTGAATATATTCTAACACTCTCTTTGGATATTCTTGAACTGTTTTCATCGACGCTAAAAATAATAGATGATCTAAATTTTCAAAATAATTGTATAAAGTTGCACTGTTAAATCCTGCCATATCCGATACTCTTCTAATTGTAACTGCTTCGATACCTTCTTCTTGAATAATTTCATTTGCTGCATCAATAAAATAACTCATGACTCTGTTTTTTTGAATTGCTTTCTTATCCATAGATCCACCTACTTTATTATAAAATTCTCTCAATCCTGCTTATTATCTCATTTATTATACTATATTTTTTATTAAAAATCATCTTATTTTATTCTTTCGAATGTGATTATATTTTAATCGTTGTCTTTTTTTTAATTGTGATTGATTTGTACGAATAATTGTGTTATACTCTTCTTGTAAAACCTTAATATAATTTTTTTCCTTTTGCCCGGTACCTCGCATGGCTTGATGCGAGGTACTATTTTTTTACATCTTTATGAAAATATGCACAAAAAGAACTAACAAAACAAATTTTGCTAGTTCTTTTCTTTAAGGAATTATATTTATGGCAAATACTTTTGCCACACTGCCTTTTCAAATATTGATTCACCAAATCTAAATCCGTCCCACACGGCATCTAATAGATTCATAAACCAATCACAAATTATTTTACAATCAATAATTATAAACCGAACTCAGTTATTAAATAATTTAAAATTATTTTATGACCACATTCAAACTTCGTTAATATAGTAACACTCATTTTGCCACTATGCAACCCCAAATATGACGGATTTCTTTCACCATCCCTTCTAAATGTTTAAATTCCACCATTTGTGCGATAATATTAAACTTTTTCAATACTTTTTTCAAACTCGTCACACTTTTACTTAAATTACCGTACAAATTTCTTCAACACTTTCACATCAAGTTATTTGCTTCAAAATCAAAAAAGCAAGTAAACACGCCAACAAACTCCGACGCCACACTTGCTTTTTACTCTTTTCACTTATAATCTTCCACTAACTATTTCATTCAAACTTCTATTTATCATTTCTCAGTTTCCACTTTCAATCTAGCTATAATCTATAGCCAAATCAATCAATACATAGTTCAAAAATTCATCAACTAGCCATTCTCTAGCGTCATCGCACTCTATACTTACATCGTTCCCACTCAACTTTATTTCCAAATCAATTATCGTTCTAAAATCATCTGCTGCTTGCTTTACTGTTTCAAAAAGGTAAATTCTTCTATCCACTGTAACCTTCAAAACAACCCTCTCCCCTGTCAAACGCTTGATTTTTAAGTTCTCTATAAAATTCTCTTACTTCAAATGCGTTTTCGCACTCACCCTTTGGCTTGAACCTAACAATATATTCGTCACAGCCCTCATAATCAACCTTTATAAAATAATCCTCAACAAAACGCCTTGCCGCCGTAAGCACGCTTCCAATACTATACATTTGTTCTTCCAAATGTACATAGTAAATATTATCCTCTCTACTACACGATACTCCTTCCATCACTGCGCCTCCCAATACTTCTATAAACTTCGATATGCTTCTTCTGTTCACATTATAACTTTTTACACCATCTAAAACAAATCTTTTATGCATTTTTGTGAGTCTCAAAACCACATTTTTCGAATTATTTCGTTTATAGCGTATGGTTTTTTATGGAATTAGTGAATTCTACTTCAATACCCATTGACAAGTTTTATTTTATCTTTATTTAATAATTGAATTTATGATTTCGTGAGCTAATTCTTTCTTAGTAAGCTTAGGTAATGTTTTTACCATTCCCTTTGCAGACAATATCGTTGCAATATTTGTATCAGATTTAAATCCAGCACCGCTTGCAGTCAAATCATTCGCCACTATATAGTCAAATGATTTTCTTTCCATTTTTCCCTTTGCATTTTCTATCAAATTTTCTGTTTCCGCTGCGAAACCAACTAGACATTGATTGCTCTTTCTCTTCCCAATTTCAAAAGCTATATCCTTTGTTCTATCAAGCTCTATTTGAAGATTTCCAGATTTTTTTATCTTCTGATTTGATACATTTTTAGGTCTATAATCTGCAACTGCTGCCGACTGTATAACTATATCACAATCCTCAAACCTATCTGAAACAGCTTCATACATCTCCTGAGCACTTTTTGTATAAATGACCTCCACATCATCTGGAACTCTAAGATTTGTAGGACCAGTAACCAGTGTAACATTTGCACCTCTTTGAATTGCCGCTTCAGCTATAGCGTACCCCATTTTACCTGATGAATGATTTGTAATGTATCTTACAGGATCAATTGATTCTTGTGTTGGCCCTGCTGTAACAAGTATCTTCTTGCCTAGTAAATCTCTCTTACCAATGAGCAATCCCTCTGCCTTAGATATTATCGTCTCCGCTTCTATAAGACGACCTGCACCTATATCTCCACATGCTAAAAATCCTGCTCCTGGCCCTACGAATTCATAGCCAAATGATTTTAATTTTTTTATATTATCTTGAACTATAACATTTTCATACATGCCAGTGTTCATAGCAGGAGCGATAAGCACTGGAGCTTTTGTTGCCATGACTGTAGTAGAAAGCATATCATCAGCTATTCCATTTGCCATCTTTCCAATTATATTAGCTGTTGCTGGAACTATCATAAATAAATCTGCTTTTTGTGCTAAACTTATATGCTCAACTGACCACTTCTGTGGCGGTGCAAATGTATCTATCGCGACAGGGTTATTAGAAATTGTCTGAAATGTCAGCGGCATAACAAATTCTCTAGCACTCTCAGTCATTATTACATTGACTTCTGCTTCTAATTTTTTGAGTCTGCTAACCAAATCAACTGCTTTGTATACTGCTATACCTCCAGTTACACCTATTACAATATTCTTTCCACTAAACATCGACATCTTTATTTCCTTCTTTCTCTTCAAAATAATTTTCGATTCCTTCTTTTATACAATTAGCTGCTTTTTCTATGTTTTCTTTTTCCAAATAAAAATTTTCCTGATCATAATTACTCAAAAAACCAAGCTCTATCAAAATAGCTGGCATTGTAGTTTCTCTAGTCACACAATGATCTGCCGGTTGATAACCCCTATCTCTAAAACCCAGTCCTTCAACTAATGCTTCCTGCACATATTTTGCTAATACCGGGCTGTCAGATTCAGTATTCTCATAATAAAATGTTTCTATACCGCTTACGCTTCTGTAATTATTTATCTTTTTTGGATCAGCCGCATTGAAATGAATGCTGACAAACACATCCGCATCAGTTTCATTTGCCATGCCTGGACGTTTTCTTACATTTATAGTACTATCATCTACACGGCTCATATACGTCTGAAAATTAGATTCTAAAAGCACGTCATTTAATGCCAATCCCACTTTAAGTGTAAGATCTTTTTCTTCCGTTCTATCCCCTTCTGCTCCCGGATCACTGCCTCCATGCCCTGGATCTATGTAGATTTTATATAGAGAATCGTTCACCACTACACCATTTTCAATCTCTCTTTCATCCCCGCTTTTCACGCGACTTACACAACTTCTAATACCCACTATAATTAACATGAAAATTACTATGAGCAATACTATTCCTCTGATTTTTATTCTATATCTAGCTCTGATTAAAACCACCACCTTATTTTACTTCTGTAGTTATTTTATACCAAATTTGAATCTAAAATGTAAAAAAAGAATGTCAAAATTCGTGACATGCTCCCCCACTAAACCTATAAAAAGGTTTTGAGAGGGCTTCTTGGGATATAGCAAGCTCATGGTCGCTATAATTACCAAGCTCTTCGGGTAAGCCTTACCCTGTTTGTAGCTAATATTGTAATAATAGTTTGCCCTGATTTTTTATATTTATACTTGCATTTAAGTCTCTATCCATTGAATTGCCACATTCGCAAGTGTATATTCTATCTGATAATTTTAGGTTTTGTTTTACCATACCACAAATGCAGCAGGTTTTACTTGATGGATAGAATTTATCTATCTTTACAAGTTGTTTTCCTGCTAGTTCTGTTTTGTATTTAAGCATTGTAGTAAACATTCCCCATCCATTATCGGATACGCTTTTACCGAAATTCAGTGATTGACTCATG
>JAOAQY010000211.1 GCA_025210965.1 Tissierellales bacterium | reverse complement strand
ATTTGGGATAATTCTAATCTTCTTTGCCAGTATCATCTTTCAATAACTCCTTAATCATTTTTTTAGTTTTATTGGCTCTTTTCCCTTATCAACTTCCGAATTAGTTATCATGTCTATTAATTGATTCAATCCCTTTTTATTGTAGTTAATCCCACTTCCAATATCTTTTATAATATATATACCCTGTTGGAGCAACATGATGTGGTTTTAATATATCTTTTTTATCCCATTCTCTTAATGTTTGAGAAGTTTTTATAAACTTCTATAAGGTTTTTTCAACTGTTACTCATCCTCTATTTCTAAATATTTACAAGTTTTTCTGAATTGTTTTATAGTTTATATTTTATAACAAAATCTATTATTTTGCATTATTTTTAATACAATAATACATTTAAATAGTTTAGGAATATTATAACAAAATGCCTTTATCATATATTTTTCTGATTTTCAATATTTTCTTTATGTGCTTTTTTGTGAATTCAATGCACTTTTTAGTCAAATTAACTCGTTAAGTAAAATGTCGTTGACTTATCGGCAGTTTCTTTATACACTTTATAAAAGATCTTTTATTTACAAAAATGGTATATATATCAATCAATTTTTAGGAGGCTAACCATGTATGTAACAAAGAACAAAAGAATATTATCATTTTTATTAGCTATTACCATTTGTTTCAATATCTTATTCTCTACAAATTTCGAACCAGCCAAAGCTTCAAGTGAAAGCTGGATTAACCCAATATTAAAAATATATAGCTTACTTATTCCAAATATTGATCAGGAATGGTCTGAAGAAAGACTAGCACAGCTAAATTTGAATAATATAAAACGAAATATAGGTCCTGTAAGGCTTTATGCTTTACTAAAATTAGAATACGGAATTGATTATAAATTAAGCGCTTATGAATCCTATGAAGAAGAAAGCTTAAAATTGCTAAAAACTTGGAATACCTCAGGTTTCGGAGCTGATGACTATCTATATCTTTCTAATGCAATTTCACTTCTAACTGCTTTAAATTCATCAGATTTAATTACTAAATCTGAAATAAAAGCTCCACCTCTTCCAACTCCAGGGATAGAAACTCTGCTCGCTAATATAAAGGGCAATTGGGAAGATGGTAGCCGCTATTGGCTTGCATTCAAAAAAGATGGCGTAACTTATATTCCTAAACTATCAAGATTCCGCTATAGAGATAAACTTTATCCTAACTATTACAAAGGTACCCTTGCTGATTTTCCAAATAGCAAAGCTTACTTTGGTATTGGTCGAGAAAACACTCTGCTTGATGGTTTTTATATAATTACTTCGCACTCAGCCATATACAAAGATTATGAGTATTGTAGCGATTTAAACTTTGGCCCAACTGGAACTCCCTGGGTTTATGATCAAATAACGAAAACATATAATCCAGATTTTAAATTTGGTTGTATTCGTCAAAATGGAAATGAAGAAATAAATTTAAACAATTATGGCGAAATATCGTGGTCAAATGCTCCAGATGTTGATTCTAACGTTGAACTCTTTGAATTTAACAATAATTACTGCTCATTTTTTGATATAAATAGAAGCAACTATATAGAATTCTCCAAACAAAAACAAACAATAAATCTACCTTTATTGAAAATTGACAACAATTTAAAGTTATATATTGCTGATGAAAATGAAACGGTTGGATCCTTAAAGTTCAACTCAACATCTGCCCATGAAATCAACTGGGAATATTTGCCTCACTCTGCTTCGAATATTAACTCTACCAGTGGTAGAATCAATATCATGACTGATGCCTGGAATCAAAATAACATAATTGATATATTAGAAATCAATGGAAATTGTAATGTTTCTCCAATAGATCCGTCCATTCCTATTTCTCCACATTTATCTAATTCAGATAATTCTTCTAATAATACGGATGAGAATGAAGATAATGATGAAAATAGTGATGAGGATAATGATGAAAATGAAAATAGTGATGAAGATACGGATGAAAATGAGAATAGCATAGTTTCTGACAATAACGAAAATTTTGATCAGTCTCAAAATATTTTATCATTTAATCTTGATGATTCAACAAAACAAAATAGCATTTCTGACAACATTCATTCATCCATAGATAATGATTATTACAAATTTGATTTGACAAGTTTTGCTAAACTTAAAATTAACATCAACAATGATTCTACTAGTGTGTTTAAACTCTATAACGAAAATCAAGAACAGATAACCTTCACTTCTGAGCCCAATGATTCATTCAGCTCTATAGAAAAAATTCTTCCTGAAGGTCAGTACTATATAAAAGTTTTTAACAAATCTGTTTCAGATGATGTTGATAAATACGCATTATCTATAGAATCAAATTGGCCAACTGCAGAAGAAATATTCGCATCTGAAGGTGATGGACCGATCAGTTCTGTATTAGATTACTCTGATGATGGAAAAGTCTTTAAATTAAATTGCCCTGAAACTCAAACTATACTAAAATATAAGTGGAACGTCCGAACAGCTGCTGAAGTTGAATCTATGCTTAGAGCAACTTTTGAAAACAGAAAAGATAAATCTCTTGATAACAATTGGATTGCAAAATCAGCTGATATTAAATTTGATAGACTTATGAAAGAATCGATGACTTGGACTGTAGAAGAAAGACAAGAATACTTTGATTTTAATCGAAATTTACTTTCTATTGTAGTTGGCTTTACTCCAGTTGATACTGGATATGATCTATTTTCTTGGGTTATTGGTAAAGATTTGATTTCTGGTGAAGATGTAGAATTATGGTGTATTGTATTAGTTTTCACTCCAGAAATAATAGATGCATCGATAAAAACTGTTAAAACTGGAGCTAAAATAGGAATCAAAAATTCAAAAAAACTAGCTACTGCAACGATAGGCGAACGACAAATTAAAACATTGCCTGAAACTGTAAGTGATTTTTTCGCAAAAGTATTTTCTAAAGCAACCAAAATGGACTTGATTTTTAAAAAATTATTTGATAAAAATGGCAATCTAATAAAATCTAAACTCAAGGACCTGCATGATGAAGTTAAAAAACGTTGTTATTCACTAGATGAATTGAAAGAATTGACCGTCAAATTAAAAGATCACAATTCTCCATCATTTAATGGTCTAAAGGGAGACATAGGCGAAGTAATTTCTGACTTAACTCATCAAGAAAAATTCAAGGATTATGTTTCTTTAGGCAATATTCATATAAATGGAAATCAAGGCTTTGATGCAGTATATGTAAAATATATTGAGAAAGATAATAAAAAGATTATAGAATCATTAAAAATAGTAGAAGTCAAATTCGGTTCTGCAAGTCTTGGAACTATAGAAAGAGATGGTGAAAAAATAAAACAAATGTCAGATGATTGGATAAAAATTGTTATTGACAAAATGGAATCAAATTCTGATGAATCAATAAAAAAAGCTGCAACGACCATAAACTCGGCGATGGACAATAACTGTCTAGAGAAAGTATTATCATCTGTGAGTAAAGAAACAGGTGATGTTTCATACAAAACCATTACAGAAACTATTACAGAAACTATTCCATAAGGAGGAATTTATAATGGGTAAAGCTTATCTAAAAGATCTTCCAAATATTTACGAGTATTTGATTGAAAATTTATCTAAAAGAGTCACGCAAGTAATTAACGAAGGTTTCCCAAAAGTTGTTGGATCATTTCACTCCTCAAACAGCTTGACTTTAAAATCTATTGCAATTTGTGACTATATCATAAATAAAGATATAGCATGCATGAAAAACAGACTCTATAATGCTTCTATTTCCGGTCTTAAATCAATGCAATGGTACGACACACAAATTGGATTGCGACATATATCTAATTCACTGTCTTTGTCTAAGTTTCATTTGTTGGAATTCGCTATTATTTCAGAAAACACCGAAGCGATATTTGAAGTAGCACATGCTTTAGGAGGTAGGGGAAAATTAGATTCTGCCGAGATAGGTAAAGAAACTTATCATCTTGGCTATGCATTAAAATATATAGTGCTAGATGACTATGAAAATGCTAGCAATCACTTAGAATTTTTTTCAGGGCGCGATCCATTAAATTTTATTACAATTCATGCAGATATTCTCTCTGCCATAATCGCAAAAAACTCCGACTTAGTTAACGAGTGTATCGACAAACTAATTATTAAATATAAAAGGTTAAGAGGTCATAACAACACTCCTGCTGAATTTTTATGTCTATCTGCTATATCTCTCGCTAAGCTAGCAAAAATGAAAAATCTAGAAATTCATATAGACCATGCTCTTGCACCTAAAACTATTATAGATAGCTCTGATGTAAACTATGAATTAATTGATATTTTAAAATAATTCAATCAAAAAAACAAACCAGCTAATTAATTCTGGTTTGTTTTTATTTGCAACATTCTATTTTTCTACCTTAAATCTAACAATTTTAGATTCTTTCAAGGATTTTCCCACATCGCTTTTCACATTATCATTTACGTGAATATAGTAATATCTATCATATTCCCATCCGTCACTAGGTGGATTAAGAAGTACAGAGCTACCTCTAATTTCAAGATTTACTCCATCTAATTTATCTCCAGCTCTAGTTTCTGATATATATATGCCATTAACTATCGAATCTTTCGATACATTAGAGTTAAAATCTATTGTCCACACCTTTTCACTATTCTCTATTATCACATCTTTGTAAAATTCTATGCCCTCGTCTGGGTCTTTGTCTTCGCTTTGACTTCCTACTTCTTCATCTATTGATATATCCCCATAGCTAAACCATGTAAAATCACTATTCTCAGGATAAACTTGTACATGCTGTGAATCATTCTCATCAACAACCTGTCTATAAACGTATTCGTATGTCTCGTCTATGGTTAGTTCTCCATCTTCATTTGCATCTGATAATACCTCGCCTCTATATCCGCTTGCATCTACTAATATTTTCGTAAACAATCCATATGGCGGATTTCCATCATATTCGGCAGACACTTCTGACTCTGAAGATGCCGCTATAACTTTGTACGCACCTTCTTGCAATGTATTGTCACCTTTTGATGACACTTGAAATGTAGCTATGATTTCATCATTTATATCATCTATATCGCTACTGTACTCTGTATCTCCTTTAGCAATAAAACCACCTGCAAAGCAAGCATCTAAAAACACCACTTTTGTTCCAGGAATCTCATCTAATAAAGCTTTAAGTTCTGGTACACTTATATCATCATACATCATGCTAAGTGCGCTTATAGTATGGTATCTAATTCCATGACCTGAATAGTAAAAGTACGTTATGTCTTCTTTACCTGTAACCTCTTTGATTTCATCTATTGCTTCCTCTAGTTCAGTTCTCGTTATATTCTCTAATCTCTCTATAGAAACAAATTCTCCGTCTCCATCAAAATCCGCACTTTCAAATAGTGATTCCATTCTCTTAGCATCGTGTACTGGTCCTAATAAATCACTGCTATCTTCAGGATAATCTGCATTCCCAACTATGATAGCTCGCCTCTCTACACTAGCATCTGACTCTAATACATTTATAGATGTAAATGCCTGCAAGTCTCTATACTGAACTTTAAGACTTGCTGTTCCTAGTGAGTCACTGTAAAACATTCCTTCATCAGTGATATTTCCAAGATCAGCATCGATAGACCACTCCATCTGATAATATTCATCGTCTGCTAGACCAAGCATTTTCTTAAAATCTACAATATCTCCTCGCTCTATTTCATAATTCATTTCTTCAAAGTTAAGACTCAAAAGCTCTCCATCTGACTCAACATATAGATGTAATTCGTTAGATATCGTTCCTTTTTTATTTGATATTGTCAATATACATGAACCGTAATTATTAGTTTTAATTTTGCCATCATCGTCTATAGTCGCTACGTTATCATCCGATGATTCAAATCTAACTGGTTCTGTGGCATCATATGGCACAGGTATATATCCTAAGTGGTACGATTCTCCAAGTTTTAGGTATAATTCATTTGTTTCAATATCTATGCTCTCAATTTCCTTATAATCTTCTATTGCTTCAAATCTTGATTCTATATTGTAGTTCTCTCCTATCAATTCAAAATTCAATGGCTTTACTACAACATAATAATCTCCTTTAGGCAAATTTTTCTCATATATCCATCTATAGCTAAGTCCTTTAGATATGCTGTATTCTGATTCTGAAATTACATTTCCTAATTCATCCTCTAACTTCATAGAATATAAATCATCTTTTTGATGTTCTTCAAGACTTATAAGCGTTAAATCACCTGCTCGTTCTAACTCTATCTTGAAATAATCGGTATCTGATTTTTCATTGAAATAGCCATAAACCCTGTCAACTGCATATAATTCATCTGCGCTCTCTACATTGTCATTAGTTTCTTTTTCCCACCTGATGTCATTATTTCTTTCACTCGCAAATGAACTATCACTAGCAAAAAAGAGAGTCAGCAAAATAAACACCATGATTGAAGTTAATCTCAAAGCTTTTTCAAAATTATTTCTCATTGTTTTCATCTTGCACCCTCTCCTCGACCTTTTTGACTCCCCAGACAAAAAGCATATTTCAGTTAACACCATACACTATATATTATTTATACCACATTTTTAAGCTATTCGCTCATGTTTTTTTCGTTTATTTTGTATTTTTTATGAATTTTTCGTTTTGTTTCGTAAATATCAAAATAAAATATACTATCATTGGCCTTTTCACAAACTAAAAAAATGCTAGTCAATATCATATTTTTACTAAATTTGATTTCGACTAGCATTTTGATTATATTATTCTAAATTAAGTTTCTTGAATATTTTTTAGATACTACTCAACCACAATTTTCATTTCTGCTTCATAAAGACCATCTACACTTATTGCATGAAGAGTTGTCTCTCCTGCTTTTAATGCTGTGTAGTTTCCTTCTAAATCTACGCTTACAAGCTCAGCGTCATCTGAATAGTAGAATACACTCTTATTACTAGCATCTGCTGGTTCAAATGTAAGATCTAATTCTCCATTTTCGCCTACAGCGATTGTCTTATTCGCATCAGCAAAGCTAATATTGTCTAGATATGTTGTGTGTACTCCTTCATAACGCATCCATTCAAATTGGCTATCTTCTGGGAATATTTGCATGTGTTGGTTAGGGCTTCTTGAAAGAATTGCCTCATAAATATGATCATAACTCTCTCTAAGTGTTACAGCACTATCGCCATTAGCATCTGCTGGATAGTTTCCTTCGTATCCACTTGAATCTGTCAATAACTTCGTAAAGATTCCATAAGGTGGAGTTCCACCAAATTCTATAGATGTCTCAGTTTTAGATGAAGCAGTTAAAACTTTGTAAGGTCCTTCTGTAAGAAGTGATTTTGAATGGCTTCCAAAAATCTCTACTACATCATCATTGAATTGCTCTAATTGAGAATCTGAAGCATCTGCTTTTCCAATGAATCCACCTGAGAAACAGCTGTCTAAGAATACAACCTTAACTCCTGGCAATTCATCTAACATCTCTTTTAATTCTGCTACTTTTACGTCATCATTCATCATGCAAAGAGAACTAGTTCTTCCATCTGTATTACCATGACCTGAATAGTAGAAATAAGTTATATCTTCTTTTCCAACTAAAGGTCTCATGTCATCTATAGCTTGCTGCAAACCAGCTCTATCTAAATCAGCATAAGTATTTACTTCTGCGAAATCTCCCTTGTCCTCAAAATCAGCTTTATTAAATACTGTCTCTAATCTCTCTACATCATAAGGAGGTCCGTTTAAGTCATTTACTTTTCCTGGGTAATCTCCATTACCAACTAAAATTGCTCTTCTCTCTACTCTTCTTTCAATTCTACCAACTATCAAATATGCATATGCTGTATCTTCACCATAAGTTGCCGTTACTTTAGCAACACCTTCATTTTCAGCATAGAAAATTCCATCTTCATTTATAGTTCCTAAATCATCATTTAAATCCCATGCAATGTGAACATACGCATCTTCTGGCAATCCAAGTGCTGTTTTCAAATTGATCTGATCGCCCTTTTGTGCCATATATCTTTCTTTTCCAAATTCAAAAGAATTGATCTCTATATCTGATTCAACAAATACTTTTGCAAATGATTTCACTGTTTCTCTTGGATTCATCATTTTAATTTCACAACTACCTGTAGACACTCCTGTTACAACTCCATTTTCATCTACTGTAGCTACGTCTTCATCTGTTGATACAAACGTTACAGATTCTGTAGCATTTTCTGGATTTAATGTATAGTCTAATTCTAATGTGCTACCTTCTTTAAGAACAAACTCATCTTTATTGATTTGAATATCGTCTATAGCAACATAGTTTTCTAATTCTTCATATTCACAATCTAATTTGTAAGTAGACTTAACTACACTCTCGCTATTTGGCAATACCACAATATAATAATCTGGGTCTAATGCTGGATTTACTTCAAGTGATTTTGTACGAGCTAAATCTTCATCTGCCTCTGCAAATTTAAGTACATTACCTCTCTCATCAACTAGTGCAAAATCAAAATCTTCTGCAGTTCCCTCGTCAGATGTGCATGTAAATGTTAATATACCTGGCTTGTCTATCTCTGTTTTGAAACAATCTAAGTCTTTAGCTGAATTAAAAGATCCATAAATGCTGTCATTTATAGGAAGCGTATCTGCTAAATACAAATAGTTATTGTTTTCATACTCCCAACTAGCCTTGTCTACTGCTTCTTTAGCTTGATTCTCTGCTTTTAGTGTTTCTGCTTCCTGAACCTCAGTTTCAATACATTTGTCTAAAACCGATGCCCATTTTTGTACTCTTTCATCTTGACTCTGAGCACTCGCTGGAATAATAGATGTGCACATCAAGACACTGATACCTACTGCTAATAATCTTTTTGCAATGTTTCTTTTGTTCATGATCTTTCCTCCTAAACATAGATTTAATTACATGCATGTGTAGATTATAGCACGTTGTTCATATTTTGTGTTAACTTTTTTAAAAATTTAAGAATTTTAAGAAAAGATACCGTTAACAAAATGTCATTCTTTCTTGTTAAATGTTTAAATTTCAACATATCTTTTAATGTATACCTTTCAATAAATCTATGTTTTATTGAACTATTCAATTTATTTAATCTAAAACATTTTCGTTAGTTAATTTTTAAAGTTAAGCAAAAAAATCCCTAGCTACAATTAATTTTATGATTAATAGCCGCTAGGGATTCCATTATTTTACAAAATATTCGTTGATTGATTCTTTT
>JAOAQY010000210.1 GCA_025210965.1 Tissierellales bacterium | reverse complement strand
TCTGCACACTAGTGATTACGAACTAGAATTCTACGATTCACTTAAAAGTATAAAATCAAAATTGGATCATAGATTCATAACCTGTCACCGATCATATATCGTAAATGGGGATAAAATAGATATCATAAACTCAGACTATAAGGATTTGTTTTTATTGCTTCATAACGGTTTACGAATACCCGTTTCACGGAACAGAATTAAGGAGTTGAAGCAATATGTCCAATTGTAGTTTTGAATTTCTAGGGTCGCTTATACTGTCAGCATTCTTACTTAATTTGAGCTTTTTCTTTGTAATGAATCGCATGTCTGATACTAAAATTTCATATAAAACAGGGGTTATCTTATCATTTTTGACAAGTTTCTTATTTTTATTTAGTAATCTTTTTTCAAATGCATTTTTCAAAGCTATTTTCAGTTTCGCATTTTTCACTCTAATAATTTATCATTTTTATAAGAATACGTTCATAAATTCACTTATAAAATCTACATTATGGCTTATATATTTATCATTTATAAATTCTCTTGCTAGTATAATTTTCTTATATTTTTGGAATATAAGTTCTGAGCAGCTTACTAGTAATTCATTGTTATATCTAATATATAATGCGAGTATATTTTCTTGGATTATGATTTTTGGTTTCCTATCAAATTTGCTTGCAAATAAAATAATTAAACTACCGAAGTTTATAACTGACAAGAATCATGATTTTTTTATAGTCATATTTTTGATTTTTATGGCAATGAGTATAGCGTTTAACTCATTTCTATCCATGTCCTTCGTAGACAATAGATTTTACTTTACTATAAATATAATATTGATGATTGTGTATCTTATAATTGTCGTAACATATATATATACTAACAAAATGTGGATATCTAAAAGCCAAGAACTAGAACAAGTAGAAGACGATTACAACAACCTAAAGCTCTACACAGAAATAATGGAAAATTTAATGGATGAATTGAGATTATTCAGACACGACCATAATAACCTACTATACACGCTATCTGGTTACGCTAAAGATGGTGATTACAATGGTTTAAATAACCTACTCGATAGCCAGATAAATTCTATAAGCACAAAACACACATCTCAAATACAATCTCTTAGCAAAATAAAAGACGCTGGTTTAAAAGGTCTTCTAACCACTAAGATTAGCAAAATGCTAGATAGTAAACTAAATGTAGATGTATTCATTCTAGACAATATAGATTATCTAAATACAGATATAATGAATTTCTGTCGTATAGTTGGAATACTCTTAGACAATGCTCTAGAAGCCGCAGTAAAATCTGACCAAAAAAAGATTGAAATATCTCTCATGATGCAAAACAAGAATTTCAATATATTGATAGCAAATTCATTCAATGGCAAAATAGATATAGATAGCCTCTCCGAGAAGGGTTATAGCTCTAAAGGAGAGAATAGGGGACTTGGGCTGTATAGTGCTAAGCTACTACTATCTGAAATGCCTGAATTAAATCTAAGTACCATAGTAGATCAAAACCTATTCATGCAGGATTTGACTCTAGTAAATATTTAGAAAATAAAAAAGCACCGCTTATGCGGTGCTTTTATGTACTTAATCTCTCTCGATTAATTCAGCTGGCATATCTGTTTCTTCCACACCTACATAGATGCAATAATCAACTGATGTCTCAGCTGTTTTCTCAGCAAGATTGCTAACTGCATTTGATAGTACATTCATAAGTTTCATAATTCCTATACCCCCTAGAAAATAATTTATATGTAATCGGCAAAATCATTATAACCTCACCAATTAACGACAATATCATTATATCCCCATAAATCTGAGGAACTGCAAAACTAAAGCCTGCTAACGTCCCCATAAGGATAATAGCTTTAATCTTAAATCTAAATCTCTTCTTTTCTCCTAAAATGGGTCGCTGCTCAGTATCAGCTGGTGCATAAAGCCACAATCCTATAAACATTAGTATGATTAAAAATATTCTGAATATTATTCCTAAATGAATACTCTTCATCATCAATGGTATCCCAATATATATGCTCCCTGTCGCAACATAGCATCCCCACGTAGACTTAGCATGCATACCAAATCCAAATATCCTAGCTAAACTAAATGTAAGTGCTGCAACCAACGTATATTCAATAATTCCAGCAAAGTAGGAAATCATAATAAGAACTACAATTTTTATTATATTCAAATACAAAACCTCAAGCCCATATCTTATAATCTTCATCTCATTTTCACTTTTTTCGCCACTGTGTTTCTCTATCCAAGAACCAGCAGCACTACTAAACTTTTTAGCATTACTCACCTACAACACCTCTTACCTTTATTGATTTTAGTATAAAACGGTGTATCGGTCATTTCAATACCAATTCCACAAACGGTAGCAAAACGACCGCCAAATGTAGTAATCAAGATTTATTTATTCTCTTTATTCCTTTTTTCTACACATCATAGATTTGTTTTTTTATCTTTTAAATACAAATAGTTTTTCATCACTCATATTTTCACAAAATTTATAGTCCATTACAGAAATTTCTTTTAAACTCGATAATTTATCTATATGTTTTTTGATAATTTCATTTAAAAACAATCCTCTCGCTTGTTTTGCATAAGTCCCTATTGTTTTAAACTTTCCATCTTTCTCATCCAAAAATTTAATAGTCACCATATCTAGTTTCACACTCTTAGAAAACTCATCTGAAGCTAAATTTACGATTGTTTCACCTTTAAAATCTTCTATCAACGTCTCTCTCCAATAATCGTACAAGTTTATATCTAGCTTTGATTTGTAGTCTAATCTATATGCTTTTATAGCATCTAATGGTCTCAAATTGCCATAAAAAGCAGACAGTATTCTAATATGCTCTGTAATATACTCCCATTCTTCCAGTCCATAAGAAGCAATTTCAAGCCCTTTAAATACAAAGCCAGTATAAGCCATAATTGCTGGTGTTGTTTCTAGTGATTTAAATTTAGAATAATTTTCATATACACTATCTAATATTTTTCCTTTTATACTAAATCGCTTCGCCATATCGTCTTTAGACAATTTACAAATTTCATTATATATCGCTTCTGTTTCTCTCGCATGAAGAGGCTCACTTATACTTAATTTTTCACTATACTCAGCTCCATGCTGCTGAGTTTTACTCGGTGAAATCATAATCTTCAACTTAAAAATCCCCTTTCCCCAAAAACTATTCCACATCGCAAACAAAGAGCGAACATTCATCTCACTTAATTTTCAAATGAAACAAATCTTCGCTCTGATATACTTAGTTCAATTAATATGTGACTATCACTTTTTATTCATATAGTGGATATTTGTCACAAAGCGCTTTTACTCTATCTTTAGCTGGCTGTAGATCATCATCTCTATGATCTATAATCCATGCTATGATATCAGCTATTTCTTTCATATCTTCTAATCCAAATCCTCTAGTAGTAGCTGCTGGAGTTCCTATTCTAAGACCACTTGTAACAAATGGACTCTCCGTTTCATTTGGCACGGTGTTTTTATTTACTGTTATACCAGCTTCATCCAATAATTTTTCAGCAACTTTACCATTTATTCCCTTGTTTCTAAGGTCAACTAGCATCAAATGGTTGTCAGTACCTCCTGATACAACATGGAATCCATGCTCTTTTAATGCTTCTGATAATCCTTTTGCATTTTCTATAACTTTCTTTTGGTACTCTACAAACTCATCACTCATAGCTTCTTGGAAACAAACCGCTTTAGCTGCTATAGTATGCATTAGTGGACCACCTTGTATACCTGGGAATAAACTTTTGTCTATTTTCTTTCCATACTCCGCTTTACAAAGAATAGCTCCACCACGAGGTCCTCGAAGTGTTTTGTGAGTAGTAGTAGTCACAAAATCAGCATATGGAACTGGACTTTGATGAAGTCCTGCCGCTACCAAGCCTGCGATATGTGCCATATCAACCATCAAATATGCTCCCACCTCATCTGCTATACTTCTGAACTCTTCAAAATCTATAGCACGAGCATAGGCACTTGCACCTGCAACTATCATCTTTGGCTTTTCTTTGATAGCTATCTTTCTCACTTCATCGTAGTCTATAAAACCATCGTCATTTACTCCATAAGAAACAAATTCATATAGTTTTCCTGAAAAATTCACAGGACTACCATGTGTCAAATGACCACCATTTGACAAGTCCATACCTAAAACTTTGTCTCCATGGTCAAGTACTGCAAAATAAACTCCCATATTTGCTTGTGAACCTGAATGTGGTTGTACATTGGCATACTCTGCACCAAATAATTCTTTCATTCTATCTCTTGCTAAATCTTCAACTGTATCAACATGTTCGCAACCGCCGTAATAGCGCTTGTGAGGATAGCCTTCTGCGTATTTGTTCGTCAGTACTGACCCAGAAGCTTCCATCACACTCTCACTTGCAAAGTTTTCTGATGCTATCAGCTCTATTTTGGAACGCTGTCTATTCAATTCCTGTGTCATAGCTTCATACAATTTTGGGTCGAACTTTTTAATCTGTTCTAACATGCCATCACTCCTATCTTTTTATAAAATCAATTTGACAAAAGTCAATGGGACGAAATCTCGTCCCATTCAAATGTCTTTTTAGTTTTCATTTATAAGTATTATACCATCATTATGACTTATGTCAATAGAACGCGGTTGAATTAACAGAATATTCTAAAGAGCTTTTTTTCATTTTAATATTGATTTCTGCTAACTAAGTGTATACAATATTTCCGTTGCATTTATTTTTTAGTTTTTTCAATATAGGAGGGTTTTGATTTGAAGTATATCACGTCGTTTGCAATAGTTTTTGCATTTTATGAACTCGGCAATTTCATAGCCCCGTATATTCCATTTCCGCTACCTGGTAGCATATGTGGAATGCTATTTTTACTACTAGCTCTCTGCAGTAAAGTATTAAAAGTAGAATGGGTCGAACCTTGTTCAAATGTATTTTTCAAATACTTAGCATTTTTCTTTGTTCCATCTGGAGTAGCACTTATTAATTCTCTCGATTTGATAAGTGAAAATATACTAGCACTTTTAAGTATAGGTATCATCGCTACGATAATGGTACAAAGTATCACTGGAGTATTGTTACAAAAAATGCTTGGAGGTGCCGTAGATGTTGATTGATTTTGTCATAAGTATAACTTGTACTATCATAATATATTTTTTGTTCTCAAAATTAAGTAAAAAATGGCCATTTCCACTTTTCAATCCTGTTTTAATGAGCATATTGACACTAGTATATATACTTTTGAGTCTAGAAATTCCTTATGAAAGGTACGATATCGGAGGACAGTGGATATCCTTCTTTCTAGGGCCTATAACCGTTATGTTTGCTATACCAATATACAAACAAATTCCAACGCTTAAAAAGCATTGGAAATCTATTCTTATAGGTATAAGTGCCGGTGTATTAACATCATTTGCAGTTGTTTGTCTAATGGCTATGGGATTTGGCATAGAAAAAAATCTCTTACTATCTCTTTTGCCAAAATCTATTACAACGCCGATGGGTATAGCTGCTTGTGAAAGTATAGGCGGTATAGTGTCCATCACCATAATATCTATAATTATAACTGGAGTAGTTGGTCACATGCTAACACCTAGCATATGCAAGGTATGTAAAATAGACCACCCTGTAGCTAGAGGAATTGCAATAGGTACATCCTCGCACGCTATGGGCACTACTAGAGCTTTAGAAATGGGCGAAGTTGAAGGTGCTATGAGTAGTTTATCTATAGGAATTACTGGAATAATTACAGTTATACTACTACCAATACTACTGAAATTGCTCCCACTATAGAAATTTATTTAATATAAAATAACTGACAAGCGAAGTCAGTCCACCAAGAAATGTACCCCAAGCTAGGTCAACTATGGTTACTAGCACTGGCCAATCTTTAAGTGTGGCTAAATTGGTGAGATCATAAGTCGCATAAGTCAAAAATCCAAAGAGCGCTCCGATTCGGAGTGCTTTTTTCCAATTTTCATGTACTAACGCTGGATGAATAGCAAAATATATTAATCCGCCTACAAATAGGGCATAAAATATAATCGCAGCTGGCCATACTATAGTGTCGCTCATCAAATGACCTATCTGACTTTTATAAAAGTTCCTCGCAACAAGACCTAACCATAGCATATCGAGTCCTAAAAATACACAAAAACTAGTACCGTATATCTTTATCCAATCCACAATCTCATCCCCTCTCTATTAGTTTTTACCCTTAAATTTCTAAACTATCTTCAACTTGTCATTTTATTTTTAATGCTTTATTGGGTATAATCCAAGTATTATTGAAAACTTAGGAGGACCGAATGTTTAAATCTATCGCCCAAAAATCAAAATCAGATATTCCAATTAAAATATTATTTATAAAAACCATAAAAATAACAGCATCTGTAATAAGTGCTGTATTCATAAGTAATTCTATGTCTATGTCTTTCTCTTTATCCGCTGGCATAATAGCTCTTGTAAGTATACTTGGAGTCAAACGCCAATCACTAAGAGTTGCTGGTCAGAGACTTGTTGCATCAATTTTTTCTCTTAGTCTAGCAAGTTTACTTTTTCTTTATCTAGGCTTTGATTTAACAACTTTTGGTATCTATCTAGCTATATTCTCAGCTCTGATGATTTACAGAAAAACTATAGTTGCGCTAGTAACAAATGTTGTATTAGTAGTTCATATATACAGTTTATCTACTATTTCGTGGGAAATATTATTAAATGAAATTGGATTATTAGTAATTGGAATTTCTTGTGCGCTCGTTTTTAATTACTATACTAAAAGCCGCTCTTCTGAATTGATAAAAAAACAACTCGAGGTAGAAAATCAGTTAAAAAATATATTTAATAGCATGGGGTATTGTCTAAAAAATCAATGCAAAATTTCTAGTGTGGAAGATGAAACATCTACATTGAAAAGACTGATTTTTGAAGGTAAAAATATCGCAAATGATGAAATGAATGATTATTATTTGAAAGACAGAAAATACTTTTGGGCTTATTTCACGATGAGGGAACAGCAATACTATATATTAGATTATACGAGAAGACATTTTTATGTTACTTGGACTGCGGAATCTGAATCTGAAATTATTTACAATATAGTAAAGCAAATAGAGTCAAATGTGCATGAATCTAACCCCGGAGATTTGGAAATAAACATGATAAAAGAGGCGCGAGCTTTTTTTAAAATCTCGCACCTCCCTGAAACACGTTTAGAATTCGAACACAGAGCATCTCTATACCAATTTCTAAACGATTTAGAAACTATATTGATTCTAAAGAAACGATTCCTAAATGAGTATTGGAACATTCGATTTGAATAATCAAAATTTTAAACTACATCATATCCCGCATCTTCTATAGCTTCCACTACTTCTTTTAATTCATCTTCGCTAGAAATATTTACTCTAACTAAGTCCTTATCGGCGCTGATTTCTAATATATCAGCGTCTATTGCTTCTAGAGCATTTTTCACACGATTCTCGCAGTGCATACAACTCATACCTTCTACTTTCACCAATTTTTCCATTAATATTCACTCCCTTTGAAATTTTTGAGTCTAAGTGCATTTGTTACAACTGAAACAGAACTAAATGACATAGCCGCAGCTGCTATCATAGGATTTAGAAGTGGCCCACCAAATATGTGTAGTACACCTGCCGCCACTGGAATACCTGCTGTGTTGTACGCAAAAGCCCAAAATAGGTTTTGCTTTATATTTTTTATAGTTGCTTTGCTAAGCTCTATAGCCTTAACTACATCAACTATACTGTCTTTCATTAGCACTATATCAGCAGATTCCATCGCCACATCTGTACCTGAACCTATCGCTATTCCTATGTCAGCCTGAGCTAGCGCTGGAGCATCATTTATTCCGTCTCCAACCATAGCTACTTTAAAACCTTCACTTTGGAGCTTTTTAACTTCATGAGCCTTATCTGCTGGCATGACCTCTGCAATAACTCTATCAACACCAACTCTGCGTGCTATGGCATCGGCTGTAATCTTGTGATCCCCTGTAATCATCGCTACACTTATACCCATGCTTTGAAGCTTTTCTATAGCTTTCTTACTATCTGCCTTGACCGTATCTGCTACAGCCACTATACCAGCATACCCTCCATCAACAGCTATAAACATAGGTGTCTTCCCATCTGCTGCAAGCTCATTTCCTTTTTCAAAATCAACAGATTGTATATTAAAAGCATTCATCATTTTGTCATTTCCAAGGAGTATCGACTTACCTTCTATACTCGCTCTTATACCTTGTCCTGAAATAGCTTCAAAATCCTTTACTTCTGAAAATTCCACGCCTTCACTCTTGGCTCTCTTGACTATAGCTTCGCCAAGTGGATGTTCTGAACCTTTCTCTGCTGAAGCTATCCATCTTATCAAATCATTCTCATCATATTTTTCACATATCAGATCGGTCACTTTTGGTTTACCTTCTGTAATAGTCCCTGTCTTGTCAAAAACTATAGCATCTATTTTGTGAGCGGTCTCAAGCGCAACTCCGCTTTTTATGAGTACACCCTCGTCTGCACCTCTACCTGTTCCAACCATTATCGCTGTAGGTGTTGCAAGTCCTAGTGCACAAGGACAAGCTATTACTAGTACTGATATAAATACCTTTACAGTAAGTTCTATATCTCTACTTGCTATATACCACGCTATGGCTGCTAATATCGCTATACTTATAACTGTTGGTACAAAGTATCCTGCTATGATGTCTGCAAGTTTAGCTATAGGTGCTTTTGAGCCCTGCGCTTGTTCTACTAATTGAATAATCTTTGAAAGCGCAGTCTCTGAACCTACCTTTGTAGTTTTGATCTTTAGCAGACCATTTTTATTTATACTAGCTCCTATTACAGTAGAATCCATGTGTTTTTCAACTGGTATACTTTCTCCTGTAATCATTGCCTCATCTACCGAACTACTACCATCTACTACGATGCCGTCTACTGGAATTTTCTCACCAGGTCTGACAAGTACTATATCGCCTACTTCAACTTCATCTATAGGTATGTTTATTTCCTCATCCCCATGAAGTACTATAGCTTCTTTTGGTCTGAGCCCCATGAGTTTCTTAATAGCCTCAGATGCTCTTCCCTTTGATCTATGTTCTAGTGACTTGCCAAGCATTATAAGGGCTATTATAGTTCCTGCTGACTCAATGTAGAGTTCGTGTACAAAGTGTAAATCACCACCAGCTATTTTGTATGTCGCTATGATGCCATATATGATTGCTGCTGATGTTCCCACGGCTATTAGCGAATCCATATTTGGATGGCCAGTTAGAAGTGTTTTAAATCCTCTAGTATAAAAATGTCTTCCAACAACAACTATTGGAATGAGAAGTACAAATTGTGCTATAGCAAAATGTAATGGATTCACATCAGGGCTTATAATATCTGGAAGTGGAAGACCAATCATAGGACCCATCGCCACATAAAGTAATGGAATGACAAAAGCTATGGCTATTTTGAATCTAAACCACATCGTATTTTCTTCTTTTGCACCTTGGTCTTGTTCCTGTAAAGTATTGTCCTTTTCTATCTCTTTTGGTTCGTATCCAGCTTTTACTATAGCTTTTTTGATTTGAGATAATCTAACTACCTTCACGTCATAAGTTACATACGCCTTGTTTGCCAGCGCATTTACTGTGACTTCTTGCACTCCTTCTAATTTTTTTATTTCTTTTTCAGCAGCCTGAGCACAAGCTGCACACGTCATACCTTCTATCGGTATAGTTACTTTTTTTACTTCTGCATCTTCAGAAGGTTTAAAACCAGCTTTTTCTATTTTGGCAAATATATCTTCTCGGCTAACTTTATCCTCATCATACTCAATTTGCATCTTTTTCATGTTGAGATTGACGCTGACTGATTCTACTCCATCTAATTTTTTTGTAACTCTTTCTACTGCCGCTGAACAAGCTGCACAGCTCATTCCATCGACTTTATAGGTTTTATTCACTAGCATTTTCTCATCTCCTCTTATTTCTCAAAAGGTTTAAGCGCTACAGCAACAGCCTCCATAAAACTAGCATCTCCCCAAAGTACAAATCTAGCTCTCTTTTCCTGTGCATCATAAATATAATTGAATTTGTACTCTTCTTGTCCAGACATGGACAGTATAACATCTGTAATAGCATGTGCCATGGGTTTGACATCCTCTTGATTATCTACGTAATAATCTACGATACTACAGACTTGAACCTTCGCATTAGTTGTCCTTTTTTGTCCATCCATGAATACACAAAAATCATCTTTGCTGACAGACTCATCTGTATCACAACAATGCTTAGAAGCCTCGTAATATGATTGCAATGCACTCTCGTATATTCTCCACTGCCCACCTACTTTAAGTGCTTGAATCTTGCCGTTATATATGTATCTTCTAATAGTTTTTGTGTGTACTTCAAGTAAGTTCGCAACTTCATCAACTGTGTAATATTTTTCTTCCATGATATCACTTCCTTTAATT
>JAOAQY010000209.1 GCA_025210965.1 Tissierellales bacterium | reverse complement strand
ATAAAATTTAGTAAAGGATATAAAATTCAAAGTTTTCCAGAACGAGTAGAAGAGAAAGATGGTAAGGTATATTATAGCTGTATGGATTATCATTATGCCGGTGATTTTGGACCACATATAGATCAAGATGGAAAAATATATTCTTTTTGCATGGGAGAGTATCACAAAAAAGCAGATAATATGGCTGAATTCATGGAGCAACAATTGATTGAAGCTAATGACAATCGAAAAAGGCTCAGTAGCATAATAAGTGGCAGTGAAAATAAGAAATATTATGCTTGTAATGGAAATAAGGAAGATATATGGCAGAGAGTGTATGAGTATTTGATATCGTATTATGTTCCTGAAATGGCTGAAATGCTAGAAGTTCTAATGCCGCTGATATCAGATAAGAAAATAGTATTAAGCGATGAAAAGATCAATCAGCTGATGGAGATAATATTGGAAAATGACGATATATCTGAAATATTGATTATGGATATCGTAGAATTTTTGAGCAGTCAGAATTACTCATCTAAGACAATGTCGATTATGATGGATGTAGTTTCTAGAATAACTCTAATAGAGCGTAAGGAGCAGTTTTTGGTAGATAAGCTAATTGAGTGGGAGTATGATTATCCAGATGTGAAAAATAAGATTTTGAGTTTGCTGTGATTATGTTATAATCAATAAAGAAAACAATAGAAAATAAAAATAAACATGGTAAGAAGGGGAATTGCAATGAAGAACATATCTAACTACAATGCAGAAAAATATGAAACAGAAAATTATGTAAAAAAAGCAGAGGGAATATATCAACATGGTGATTATTTCGTTACGTCGTTGTCGTTTGAACAAGAGCCTGAACTAGAAGAAGGCGATTCACCAGATAATATCTCTCAGTACCCATTAGAAGATATACTTGATACATATAGAACTCATATATCTGATTTTTATAATGATTTGAATAGAAATAGTGAAACTCTTTGCTATCAAGAATTTGCTGCGCGAGATATGGAAAGCATACAAGAACTACGTGAAATGATTGGAAAGCATGTGTACAACGCACCGAAAGAGGTAAATGGCAAGGAGTATATAACGCTCGTTGTTGAGTAGATAGTTTTGATAGTGTAAAACAAATATTTAAAGCGAAATCCATCCAATATCTGGATGGATTTCGCTTTAGATAGTATAATTGATTTGTTGAGGTATATAAATTAAATTTAGGGGGCAATCATGAAAGACTATGCGCTAGTAGGTCATTTTGATGAATCAGCAGAAAAACTAAAAAACAAAGAGCTAAAAAACCAAAACCTAATAAACAAATGCCAGCGAATAAAATCATTAATAGCAGAGCTAGCAAATACAGAAGCTGGTCAAAATATTTATGGAGCTAGGTATCACCATTATGAACTTATGCCGCCTGTATCGTTAGATGTTGTTCGCGAGTTTGAAAGAGAGCATGGTATAGAACTGCCATTAGAGTATGTGTATTATATAGTATTAGTTGGCAGTGGGGGAGCGGGTCCTGGCAATGGATTTGATAGACCATTTCCTGAAAGCGCAGAAAATGGAGCGAAATGGCTCAGTCAATCGTCACAAGAACTCAGCAAAGTGATGTCTAGGGAGGTATGGGAGGCTAAATACGGTAGCGAATCAGATATACCAGATGATGAGTGGGTATGTAGAACAGTTGGTACTATATCGCTTACAGCTATAGATACTACATTTTTAGCTTACTTGGTAGTTACAGGAGAGCGTGCTGGGCGAGTAGTGTATCTAGACTGGGAAGATGAATATCCTCCCGTTTGGCCAAAATGCGGAGTAAATTTCCTAGAGTGGTGTGAAGCGTGGTTTAGTGGAATACTATCGGGCAGAATAAAATGCGCAGGAAATTTCATGGGATATGAGACTGAAGAGCCTGAGAAGTAGATTTTTCGAAAGGGAATGATAATTCACAAAATTATGGATATAATATAGATAACATTGTATAATATTTAGTGAAAGGCAGTTACAAAATGAATTGAGGGGGGTTTGTATGTTTTTATTAGGGATAGTTATTTATTTGGTATTAATTGTAGCGGTAATGTTTATGGGAGGGTATATAAGTGTATTTACAGATATACCAAGTTTAGTATTAATCATAGGGGCACTACTTGCAGTTACAGTATCAACTGGTAGTATGGGTTTGTTAAAGTACTCATTCAAAGCGAGTATTAAAGATGATTATTTTGATAAAAAACTCAACGATATTTCCATAGAATTTTTGGATTTACTTTTTAAATCATCTATTGGAATTGGTATTATAGGATTCATGATAGGCATTATAATAATGATGCATAGTTTATCAGATCCAGTTTCTATTGGACCTTCATTTGGAGTTGCTATGTTGGTTTTATTCTATTCATTACTGACAGGTTTTGTGCTAATACTTCCGATGAAATTTATATTAAAACGAAAAAGTAGCAAGTAAAATATATCCAAGGGATAGTTTTTTTAGATTCATTTAAGACGATTAAGTGGGCTGAAGAACTGTCCTTTTTTAATGATTATATGCAAATGTGATATAATTATTGAGTAAAGAGGCGTAGAAATGGTACTAGAATTTACTAAAAAGAAGGTGATCGCATCGAAACAAATTTGAAAGATTTACTTGTCGATATTCCCGGTAGTGATAGCTGGAGTAGTATTGAGTTTGTAAACAAAGGCTGGTCAGATGATAAAAAGTATCACATAGTAAATAATTGTGGTAAACATTTGCTTTTGAGAATTTCCGATAAAGAGTGCTATGAATTTAAGAAGAAAGAGCATGATATTATGAAATTAGTTTCAAAGCTCGATTTTGACATGACTAGAGTACGTGATTTTGGGACTTGTAATCAAGGGATTTATATGGTTTTAGATTGGCTTGAAGGGAAAGATTTAGAGAGTGTGATAGGTGATTTTTCGATAAAAGAACAATATAGACTTGGATACGAATCAGGGCAGATACTTAGGAAAATTCATGGAATTGATGTTGATATAGAGCCATTTTCATGGGAAGAAAAGTTTGGTAAAAAAATGGACAGAAAGTTGAGTGCATATGAAAAATGTCCACTGAAATATGAAAATGGAGATGTATTTGTTAATTATATAAATGAGTCAAGGCAATTGATTGTGGATAGACCTATAGTGTTTCAGCATGGAGATTATCACATTGGAAATATGATATATACTAAATCTGGTCATGTTGGTATAATTGACTTTGGAAGGTTTGATTTTGGAGATCCTTGGGAAGAATTCAATAGAATTATTTGGGATGCAAAGAGTAGCCCACCATTTGCTACAGGAAGAATAGATGGATATTTTGATGGAAATGTGCCAAATGAATTTTTTGATTTGTTGGCGATATACATAGCGAACAATTCAATATCATCACTGCCATGGGCTATTGATTTTGGAGATCACGAAATAGAAGTCATGAAGAGGCAAGCAGAAGAAATACTAGATGATTTTTGCAACTTTGAGATGAGTACACCAAAGTGGTACGATGCTAATTTGAAGCTGATTTACGGACGTCACAGTTAATTTGGCTAAAGGTTATCAGAGTCACATATAAGGAGGATGAATCTATGAGAGTTTGGACTAGACAAGATAGAAACGTTATGGAAGAAATAGAGCAAAAGGGATATTATATCTGTAAAGAAGAATACATAAACAAAAAAATGGAGAATTTCTCAGATTATTACAAGAAACTTT